>CAZQRX010000005.1:0-66102 GCA_964595845.1 uncultured Occallatibacter sp.
TAAGAGCGGAGGCATTCTGATTCTCGTCGATGTCGAGGGCGCGCACCGAATGGCCACGCTCGCGGGCGATTTCGGCGACCAGGCTGCCGGTTTTTCCCTTGCCTAAAACTAGAAATTGCATGACGGCCTCAGAGTTTAGAACTCAAAGAGAGAAGAACAACCGCAGGTCCTTAGACTCCGCTTCGCTCCGCTCAGGATGACAGATATTTGATGGTTCGATAATAAAAGACTGGAACCAGCAAATCGATTGATAGAACCATTTTATCCGGTTTGCGGTTGCCGCGGCGTTATCCTGAAATTGCCCATGCCGGACTCCGCATCCACAGATCCAACATTCGCCACTCCTGCCGCGTCTCGCAAACGCGGTTGGCCGCGGATTCTACTCTGGTCGGCGGGCGGCCTGCTGGCGCTCCTTCTGTTGGCTGCCGGCGCGGGCGTGCTGTGGCTGCGTACGGTGACGATCTCCGCGCTGCCGGCCCTCGACGGCGATCTGCGCGTAGCCGGGCTCTCTGCGCCGGTGACCGTCCGCCGCGATGCTCACGGCGTGCCCCACATCGACGCGGCGACTCAAAACGACCTCTTTGTGGCGCAGGGCTATGTGACAGCGCAGGACCGGCTCTGGCAGATGGACCTCCTTCGCCGCAACGCCAACGGCGAGTTGGCGGAGATTCTCGGCTCCTCGATGGTGAAGCATGACAAGACGCAGCGGGTGTTGCTTATCCGCAATACGGCGCGGCGTATCTACGCCAATCTGCCCGCCGCCGACCGCGCCCGCCTCGACGATTACGCGCGCGGCGTGAACCTTTTTATCGCGCAGCATCAGGCCACGCTGCCGCCGGAGTTCCGGCTGCTCGGCTATCGCCCTCAGCCGTGGAGCGGCGCGGATTCCGTCTCGGTCGGCTTGGGAATGGTGCAAATGCTGGATACGCACTGGGAGACCAAGCTGAGCCGGGAACGCGTCGCCGCCAAACTGAACAAACTTAACAACCCCAAGCTGGAGAACGATCTCTATCCGGTGGGCTCGTGGCGCGACCATCCGCCTACCGGCGTGCAGGTGGACCTGAGCCAGCCTCGGCCCGCGCCGCCGCCAGCGACGGACGACGACGAGGATGAGGATGACCGCAGCACGGCCCGCGCACTTCCATCCGTCGATGAAGAGTTGAGCGAGCTGCCCGGCCTGCCCGCCTGCGACAGCTGCGCGTCTGGCTCCAACAACTGGGTCATCGCCGGCAAGCACACGGCCAGCGGCAAGCCGCTGCTCGCCAACGATATGCACCTCAGCCTCACCGAGCCGAGCGTCTGGTACATGGCCGATCTGCGCGCACCCGGCTACCACGCCGCCGGAGTCGCCGCGCCGGGAATGCCCTACATCATCGCCGGCCACAACGAGCACGTGGCCTGGGGCTTCACCGCGCTCTACGCCGACGTGCAGGACTTGTATATCGAGAAGCTCGACGGCAAGGGATACTATCAGGACAACGACGCGGTCTGGAAGCCACTGGTGGTGGACCACGAAATCATCAAGGTTCGCAGTGGCAAGGATGTTGTGCTCGACGTACAATCGACCGCTCATGGGCCGCTGGTGAACCCGCTCCTCGACCACGAGACACGCGCCATCGCGCTGAAGTGGACGCTCTACGACCCGGCGCTGAATGCGCTGCCGTTCTACGAAATGAACGTGGCGTCGAACTGGACGGAGTTTTCCGCGGCGCTTGCCGAGTGGTGCTGGCCGACGCAAAATGTGGTCTACTCCGACGATCAGGGGTATATCGCTTATCATGCTGTCGGGCGGGTGCCGATACGCTGGGGCGGAACGGGAGTTTTTGATAAACCGCTTCCTCACGACACAATGAACTATCGATTTGAGTGGAACAGTATCGTTAACCATCAACTTATTTTGAATGCATATATTCCTTTCGATGCGATGCCCCATGCATTTGATCCTCCGTCAGGATTCCTGGCGACTGCCAACTCTCGTGTCACCGTGAATAAAAAGCCAGATTATCCGTTATCGGGGGATGCATCAGCAATACCACTGACCGACGAATGGAACGATCCTTACCGCGTCGAGCGCATCTACAAATTACTGGAGGGCCGCGACCATCTCACACCCGCCGATATGCTCGCCGTGCAGACCGACGTCTATAGTGAGGTCGATCAGGAGCTTGGCCACCGCTTTGCTTATGCCATCGATCACACGCCTGGCGCTGATGAGCAGCTGAAGAAGGCCGCCGACCTGATGCGCTCCTGGGACGGCCGGCTCACCACCGACTCCGCCGCCGCATCCATCGTCACCCAAACCCGCCGCGCGCTGTGGCCGCTGATTCTGGAGCCGAAGCTGGGCGCCGACACCAAGGAATATCACTGGTCCGAATCCAACTTCGCCGAGGAAGAGATCATCATGCACGCCAGCGCCGACTGGCTTCCGCCGGCTTACAAAAACTGGGACGAGCTGCTGACCGACGCCGTGCGCAAGGGCATGAAGGAAGGCAAGGCTCCAGCCGACGTGGCTCGCTGGAGCTACGGAAGCTGGCACGTCGTCGATATCGAGCACCCGCTGGCCGTTTTTCTGCCGCTGATCGGGCGCGTGGCCGGAACCGGCGAGCAGCCGCTGAGCGGCGATACGACAACTGTGAAACAGGTGGGACGCGACTTTGGCCCCTCGCAGCGCTTCACCATGGACTGGAGTAACATCGACGGCTCGACGGAGAATATCGTACTGGGCGAGAGCGGCAACCCTTATTCGCCTTACTACCGCGACCAGTGGAAGGACTGGTACGGGGGCACGACCTTCGCGCTGCCCTTCACCCCGGCGGCAGTGGCCGCTGAGACGCGCCACACGCTGCGGTTGCTGCCGTGAGTTTGATTCACTCCTCCGGCTGGTCATTTCCATGAGGCGGCTTCATTGCAATCGTGGGAGGCAATTCGGCAGCTTGTTCGAGTTGGCCGCGCACCAGCATGGTGACAGTCTCCCGTTCGACAGTGACCTCGATGCGCCGCCGCTTCACGCTGCCCTGGGAGGCGCCTTCCTTGCCGGTCTCTTTTGAGTGCGGAACGCCGCGGCGTAAAATGCTCATAGATTCGCTCTCCAAAGCCGGGGTTCAGGAGCCCGCTCCACTTTCTACTAGAAATTGAGCGGAGTTTGAATGTCTTGAATTTGGAATGATTTCTTATGAAGTTCTATGAAGGCTAACGATGTTGTTGAGCGCGAATAGGTTGTACCGCTTCGACGAGTTTGAGCTGGACCCATCCCGGCGCGTCTTGTCGCGGAATGAATCCCCGGTTGCGCTCACGCCAAAGGCCTTCGACGTGCTTTCCTACCTGGTTCTGAATCCCGGGCGGGTGGTGACCAAAGATGAACTGCTCAAGTCGGTCTGGCCGGACTCGTTTGTGGAAGAAGGCAATCTGGCGCAGTACATCTCCGCGCTGCGCAAGGCATTGGGAGACAAGTCCCGCCTGATTGCGACCGTCCCCGGCCGCGGCTATCAGTTTGTGGCCCAGGTCTTCTCGGTCGAGATCGAAACCGGGATCTCCGCCGAGGCTCTTCCCGAAGCGCGGGCGGGGGATATCTTTGTGCATCGCGTGCGGGAGCGCACCCGGATCGTCTATGACGACGCGCCGCCAGCGCAGATTGCGCAACATGAGCCCCCCTTGCTGCTCACGGGCGGGAGTTCGCGCCGGGCGCGAGTGTGGCTGTGGGTTACGGCTTTGGCGCTATGCGGCGCGCTGATTGCGCTGGGCGTACTGGCGGTCTATTTCGTGGCGCGGCTGCATGGCGCGGCTCAGTTGCGCATCGCGAGTTACACACAGATCACGCATGACGGCCATACCAAGTTCATCGGCGGAACGGACGGAAGCAGAATCTATTTCACGCTGGACCAGCCATTCAGCATGGCAGAGGTTTCGGTCTCCGGTGGAGCGGTTGCGCCCATCCTTACTGCGCTTCCGAATCCCTGGGCGGGGGACGTTTCGCCGGATGGATCGACCCTGCTGCTCATCTCCCAGGCGGGCGGCATGGGCCCCGCCGATTCGCTGTGGAGCTTGCGGCTGCTGGGAGGATCGCTTCGACCCCTTGCAGATGCTATCTCCGCAACCTGGTCGCCTGACGGGGAGAGGATCGCTTACGCCACCGCGAGCGGCGACATCTGCGTGATGAGAAGCGATGGAAGCGAAGCGCATCGCATCGCCTCACCCGGAGTCTATGTAAAGTTCATTGCCTGGTCACCGGACGGGGGTACAATCCGGTTCTCCAAAGAGGGCATCTTGTGGGAGATGACCTCGAATGGATCCATTCTTCACCAGTTCCTGCCAGGGTGGGGAAAATCGCCTTCGCAGTGGAACGGACAATGGGCACAGGATGGGAGATATTACTTCGTGGCCGACGGCCAACTATGGGTTAACGAGGAGCATCCCGGGTCCGATAAAAGCCTGCCTGCTGCACCGGTTCAATTGACCTTTGGCCCCATGGTCTGGGATCGGCCGATTCCCAGCCAGAACGGGAATAGAATCTACGCATCGGGCCGCACGAACCGGGGTGAACTCATCCGCTTTGACAGTAAATCCGGGCGGTTTCAGCCTTTCCTCGCAGGCATCTCAGCCGAGTTCGTTGCCTATTCCAGCGACGGCAAATCCGTGGCCTATGTTTCCTACCCCGAGGGCGTTCTCTGGCGAGCCAACCCGGATGGCAGCAATCCCACGCAACTGACAGATCCTCCGGTTTATCCGAAATCGCTGCGCTGGTCGCCGGACGGAAGTGAAATCCTTTTCGTGGACCGCACTCAGCAAGGATTCGATGCGATCTACAGCGTTCGCGCGGATGGAAGCGGAAAGCCTCTCCGCATGCTGCCGCAAGACCGCGAAGCGGAGACGGATCCAAGCTGGTCGCCGGATGGGCGCAAGATCGTTTTTTCCACCTCCCCGAATGTGGGCGCAAGTTCCAAGTCCGACTTGCGCATCCTCGACATCGCAACCGGAAACGTCGCTGTCCTCCCAGCATCGGATGGCTTGCTGGTGCCCCGCTGGTCGCCGGACGGCCAGTCGATTGCCGCCATGACCCTGGACGCAATGGCTATGCAAGTTTTCGACATCGCACGCGAACGATGGACCAGGCTGGACTCGGGGGCTGTCGCTTTTCCTGAATGGTCGCATGACGGCCGTTTCATCTACTACGTAAAGTGGACGGACAACCCCACCGTGATTCGTATTCGCGCCGCGGACGGAAAACGAGAAACCGTGGCCGGCATGAAAGGAGCGCGGTACACAGGTGTCTATACGATGTGGATGGGGCTCGACCCTACCGACACACCCTTGACGCTTCGCGATATCGGCACCGACGACATCTATGCCCTGACATTGGAAAGAAAATGAGAGGTTTCAGCGAGTCCGCGTCAGCACGCTGCGCCTGAAGAACATCAATTGCAAAGTGCCATCACCGCATCGGTGACCGACTTCACCAGCATCTCCAGATCCGCTTCCGCGGGTTTGCCGGTGTTGCCGTCGCATGGGCTCGGCGTGAGCGCAATCGATCCCGGCACTTCCAGATCGGAGAGCTGGCATTCCTTCATCCTTGACGTGTCGAAGCGGATGTCGGGCAATCCCAGCTTCTTTTTGATGGCCAGCAGGTCGGCGCCTTTCTGTTCGGAGATGTAGGAGATGGGAACGCCCAGTTGCGCGGCCAGCATCAGCGTCCAGCAATAGGTCTCCAGCACTTCGGCGTACCACTCGGCGTGCGTGACGGTGTCTGCCCAGCAGATGATTCCGTGATTAGCGAGCAGCACCGTGTTGTGCGTCTTCACATAGGGCAGAACGGTCTGCGCGAACTCCGCCGTGCCCGGCGTTTCGTAGGGCGAGATGGCCACCTTGCCGATGAAGACTTCGAACTCCGGAATGACCAGATTCGGCGGCACGCGCCCGGTGATGGCGTAAGCGGTGGCATGAGGCGGATGGCAGTGGACGCAGGCCCTGGCCTCCGGGACCGCTTTGAAGATTTCCAGATGCAGTAAAATTTCGCTGGTGCGCGCCTTGCTTCCCGCAATCTGATTTCCTTCGAGATCCACCATGCTCAGGTCTTCGGAGGTCAGGTCGTACTTGCTCACCAGCGTGGGCGTGCAGATGACCTCGTTGGGTCCGATGCGATAGGAGATGTTGCCACCGTTGCCGTCAACAAACTGGCGCATCCAGAGCTTACGCCCCACCGCGCAAATCTCTTTCTTGATCGCTTCGGCTTCCGCCGAAAAAAACATTTTTTGATTCGCCGCGCCGCGGCTCCGTGTCGCACTGCTGCTGCCGTAGGCGCTTGTTGCGGGCGTCTCTTTCGGAGCGGCCTGAGTCGAGGCGCTTGCTTTTCCATTCGCTGCAAGAACGATATTGTGCTGGGAGAGGAAGTCGCGCGCCGAAGGGGTCACAACGCAATTCTCCGCGATCAGCACGCGGCTTGCGCCTGCCGCCAGGGCGCTCTGCGCATCGCGCATCGACACGAGCTTTTTATCGGAAATATCAATGTTTTTCACGTCCACACCTCGGATTCTCAAAAAACTTTCCGCGAATGAATGTCGATCGAATCGACGATCAAGGAACAATACGCATCCACCGGCACGGCATTGGGCCAGAATGGATTGGCAGCCTCGCGGCCTTCGGTGAAGGCAACCATCTGGCCCTTGGCCGCGCCCAGCTCGTCGACGGCGACCAGCGCCTTGCCGCCGCCCAGTCCATTGCCGGCGCTCAGGTTCTCCATCGTCACCGGCTCCAGCACAACGAGTGTCTTGCTGCGGTAGGCCGCAACCGCCGGATGGAGAACGACGTGGCCGCTCACAATTCCCAGTCTCATGCTCCACCTCCGCGCGCCTGCACTTCGTCCACAATTCCCACGACAACCATGCGCGCCGGCGTTGTGTTGCCCAGCCTCATCCGCGCAATATCGCCATCGGTGGAAACCATCACTGTCGAGCCGCTGGCCGCGCCCAACCAATCCACTACCACGATCGGCTCCGCTGCCGCGCTGCCGTCGGCTTCAAGCCGTTGCGCAAGCAAGAAGCGGCAGCCCTCCAGCGTGGGATGCTTCATTGCCGCAACTAGGGTGCCGTTGATGCGCGCTAAGAACATGACTATACAATCCGCAGTGCGTTGCCGACGACCATCTGCCGCTCGCGCGTGAAGGTAAGCGGAGTGGTGATGCCTTCGCCGGTTGGGGTGGCGATGCTGTGACTGAAATAACCCGGACCGCCCACGCCCAGCGAGGCCGGCGATGCGGCGTTGTGAATGAAAAGCGTGGTATTCAGCGCGCGCGCCATGCGGGTTGCGGTTTCAACATTCTGCGTGTGAATGATGGCCGTGTGCCGGTAGCCATGCTCGGCCTTTACCGATGCGGCAATGCCCGCGTCCACATCGCGCACGCGCACCACCGGAATGAAAGGCATCATCTGCTCTTCGACGACGAAGGGATGATCCGCATTGGTTTCTCCAAAGAGAAGCTGCGTGTTGACCGGTGCGCGAACGCCGGCCGCCGCCGCGAGAACGGCAACATCCTTGCCGACGAAGTCCTTCTTCACGTGCGCTCGCGCGCAGCCTTTGCCATCACCATCGAAGGTGAAGGCGGCCTTGGTGAGACGCTCTATCGCGGCCGCATCCAACTGGTAAGCTCCAGCGCGGCGCATCGCTTCGATGAACTTGTCCGCGACCGATGCGACCACGAAGATTTCCTTTTCGCCGATGCAGAGCAGGTTGTTGTCAAAGGCCGCGCCTTCAATGATGCATCTGGCGGCGCGATCCAGATCAGCGGTTTCATCAACAACGACGGGAGGATTACCCGGTCCGGCGGCAATCACCCGCTTGCCGGATTTGCTGGCGGCCTGCACAACAACCGGGCCGCCGGTGACGCAGAGCAGCGCGATTTTGGGGTGATTGAAGATCTGCTCGGCTGCCTCGATGCTGGGCTCAATGATGGTGGTGAGAACATTGGCCACGCCCAGCTCGCGCTCGATCTCGCGATTGAAGAGTTGCAGCGCGTATTGCGCAACCCGTGCGCCCGATGGGTGCGGGCCGAAGACCGCGGTGTTGCCGGCGGCAAGAATGTTGATCGCATTCGCGGCCATCGTCGGCACCGAATGCGTGACCGGCAGCATCAGGCCGATGACGCCCCAGGGCGCGCGCTCGATGATGCACAAGCCGGTCGAGTCGCTGCGCGCGCTGCTGCCGCTCGCGCGCATCGCTTCAACGCCTTGCACAAAACGCATATTCGTCAGCTTCAGGATTTTATGATCGAGGCGGCCGACCTTGGTCTCCTCAAGCTCCATGCGGCCGAGTTCCTCGCGGCGATCATTGCAGATGCGGCGAACGATCTCGATCATGCGCCCGCGATCTTCCAGGCTCATCGCGGCCACTTTGATTTGCGCCTCGAAGGCTGCGTTGACGGCCTCATCCACGGTGGAGAAGACTCCGTCGCGCGCGGCATGGGCCGGCGCAGTTGCAGCCGGTCTGGCCGGCAGTTGCATCTGGATGCGAAGCCGCGCCACAACTTCCTTGGCGATCTCCGCAATCACTTGCTCTTGAATCTGCATTTACGGCTTCTCCAAAACTTTGCCTTCGACCTCGACGACGTCGACGATGCCCACGATAACGGCGTCAACCGGCGCATCTTTTGTGGCCGGCGTCAGGCGGGCAGAACTGCCCTGCGTGAACAAGACGCACTCGCCCACGCCGGCTCCAACGCTGTCCACCGCAACCACGGAGCTGCCCGAGATTTGCAGCGCTCCGTCCTTGCTGATGTAGGGCTGAATCAGCAGCAGCTTCATCCCGCAGAACTTTTCGTTCTTCTGCGTGGCGACAACATTGCCGATCACTTTTGCTATGAACATAACGGCTCACCTCGCGCGTTGCGGCAGACTCTCGTCAGCCGCTTGCAGCTATTTCGGCAATACGGTTGCGAGCGTGCTGTGCGGGCGCGCAATCACGTGCACGCTTTGCACTTCGCCGGCGGCGCGGGCCGCGCTGGCTCCGGCATCCACGGCGGCGCGCACCGAGCCCACGTCTCCCTGGACAAAAACGGAGCACAGACCGCTGCCGATCTTGTTCCAG
Source organism: uncultured Occallatibacter sp. (assembly GCA_964595845.1). Classification (GTDB taxonomy): domain Bacteria; phylum Acidobacteriota; class Terriglobia; order Terriglobales; family Acidobacteriaceae; genus Telmatobacter. The sequence goes on from CAZQRX010000005.1 coordinate 9,073, forward strand.
CCGACGAACTCCACGCTGGCAGCCTTCAGCATTGCGTCTGTAGCCTGGACGAGCGCCACCAGGCCCTTCGTCTCGATCATTCCAATCGCTTCATTGGCCATTTGCGTTCTCCTGATTTCTTGTTAGTTCAAAAAGCTTTCAACGAGCGCATCGTGGGGACGCGCAATCACGTGCGAGGAGACAAGCTCTCCCACAGACTTAGCCGCGGCCGCGCCCGCGTCCACAGCGGCGCGCACGCTGCCCACATCGCCGCGCACAATGGCTGTTACGTATCCACCGCCGATCTGCACGGTCTTTACAAGCTCGACGCTGGCGGCTTTCACCATCGCGTCACACGCCTCGACGAGTCCGACGAGGCCCCTGGTTTCGATCAATCCGATTGCTTCACTCATTTGGGTCTCCTACGGCTATTTCGCCTGTTGAATAAATGACGGCAGTTCGTCGTGGGGGCGAGAGATGACCTGAACGCTGATCACCTCGCCGATTCTGGATGCTGCCTCCGCGCCCGCGTCCGTGGCGGCTTTCACCGCGGCCACATCCCCTTCAACGAAGGCGGTCACCAGTCCGGAACCAACGGACTGCCAACCGGCGAACGTCACGTTTGCCGACTTGAGCATGGCGTCGGTCGCTTCAAACAGCGCCACCAGGCCCTTCGTCTCGATCATTCCCAGCGCTTGCTTCATCGCTTCCCTCTCTTCTGTGGTTGTTACTTGAAAAGTTCAATGTCCTTGGTGAGATGCATACCGCATGCGTTAGCCTCGTCGGTGTCCATGTGAACGTTGAGGCGCGAGTTCGGTTCGATGCGGACGTGAACGTTGTTGAAGGTCACGCCCGCCTCTCCGCCGATGCGCAGCTTCATGCGGTCGCCCTTCGCTACGCCGAAGTACGCGGCTTCGGTTGGATTCATGTGCACGTGAATTGCGGCGCGGATCACGCCTTCCTTGAGTTCGACCACGCCCTTGGGCCCGATGACGACGGCGCCCGGCGTGCCCGCGATGTCGCCGGAGAGCCGCACCGGTATATCCGTGATGCCGAGCATGATCGCGTCGGTGAAGGCCAGCTCAATCTGCGACTGCTTGCGCATCGGGCCGAGGATGCGGAGGTTGGAGATCAACCGGCTGCGCGGCCCGACGATGGTCACTGTTTCCGTGGCCGCGAAGTTGCCTTCCTGATAGAGCGGGCGATCAAAGGTCAGCTCCGATCCCGGTCCGAAGAGCACGTCCATGTCTTCACGGCAGACGTGCATGTGCCGCGAGGAGGCCTGCACGGTGAGCAGCGGCGCGTGCGCACGATCGCCTCGCCCCAGGTATTCCAGAGCGACCTGGCGAACGATCCGCTCGACCATCGACCGGTCGATGGAAGCCGCTGAAGCCGTCGAATTTATGCTTGCACTTCCCATAAGAATTCCCGAAAAAACTTTAAGAATCAGTAACATTTCCTCCGCAGGGGAAATTGGTTCCTGCATAAATCATGTCCTTGCGCCGTCCCTACGGGACTCCGTAACGAGCTTGTAGAATTCCTTTTCCCCACGCTGAAGCGCGGGGCTAACCAACACTGCGCCTCCGGCGCGTTCGTGCGGACATTCCTTATGCAGTCTTCAATAAAGCCCCGACCTACCAGTCGTGCCCTGATACATAGCCGCTTTGTTTTCACTCACGACTTTCACCGTTTCGCGAGCGACAATCAGCTCTTCGTTCGCCGGAACAATCAGAATTTTTACCGCGGAGTTGTCGCTGGAGATTGCGCCCAGCCCCGAGGCCGCGCGGTTCTTGTCCTCATCGAGTTCAATACCGAAGCCGGATGAATTCTTCAGTACCGCGGAGCGCGTCTCCGCGCTGTTTTCGCCGATACCGCCGGAAAAGGAGATCACATCCACGCCACCCAGCTCCAGTAAAAATGCGCCCACATAATGGCGAATCGCGCGCGCCAGAACATCGAGCGCCAGCCGCGCCTGCCTGCTGCCCGCAGCCGCGGCCTGCTCCAGATCGCGCATATCGCCGCTGGTTCCGCTGATGCCTGCCAATCCCGACTGGCTGCCGAGAATGCGCGCCATCTCATCCGGACCCACATTCAGCTTCTTCATTATGTGCAGCACGGCGAAGGAATCCAAATCGCCGACGCGATTGTTCTGCGGCAGTCCGGATTGCGGAGATGCGCCGAAGCTGGTGTCGATGGCCACGCCGTCGCGGAAGGCCGCCACGCTCGAACTGCCTCCCAAATGGCAGGAGATGTGGCGCAGATTCTTGCGGCTCAGCAACGCCGAGGTGTACTCGTTGGCGGCGCGATGGCTTGCGCCGTGAAATCCGTAACGGCGAATGCCGTACTGCTCGCGCCACTCGTAGGGCACCGCGTAGGCGGTCGCCGCCTCATCCATGAAGCGGTAGGGAGCGGTCTCGATCACCGCGACCAGCGGGACGCCGGGCAGCCCCTGGCGAAAGGCCTGAATGGCTGCGATATAAGGAGGATTGTGCGCCGGAGCGAAGAAGGTGAACTCCTCCATCGCGTGGAGCAGTTCATCGCCGATCAGTTGAGAATCGTTGAGCGGTCCGGCGTGGACCACCTTGAAGCCGACCGCGCCGATCTCGGAGAGATTGTTGAGAGCCTTACCTTCGCCGGCAATCGCCGTGATGCAGCTGCGAATGGCGGCGGGGTAATCGGCGCACTCGCCTCCGGGCTGGCCGATGCGCTCGACGCGTCCTTCGGCCAACACCGACTCAGCGGGCATATCCAGAACCCGGTACTTGAACGAAGTGCTACCGATATTTGGAATCAGGCATTTCATTGTTGAACGATCTTGCCGTGAACATTTCTGAACACTCTTGAAATATTGTAAAGCATACAGTACAATTCTGGTCAGAGTCAAATGAATTTTTGAGGTTTGGCGAAGTGACGGGAGATGCGGCAGAGTCGAGGGTGGATCGGGCGGGGGGTGCGAGTACCGGCCGTCTTGAGGAACTCGGCATCGTGGGCGCGGGCGGCGGAGGATTTCCTGCGGCGGTGAAGTTCCAGGCCCGGGTCTCGCTGGTGATCGTCAACGCCGCCGAGTGCGAGCCCCTGCTGCACAAGGACAAGGAACTCTTGCAGCACAACTCCGAGCCGTTTCTGCGCGGTTTGCGGGCGGTCATGGAGATCACCGGCGCGCGCGAAGGCGCCATCGGCATCAAGGAAAAATATCACGAAATTATTGCCGAGCTGGAGCGTGCTGCGCCGCCCGGAGTGCGGGTTGTGCCTTTGCCCGACGTGTACCCGGCGGGCGATGAATTCATTCTCGTCCATCTGATTACCGGCCGCATCATTCCACCCGGCGGATTGCCCAGGGAAGTGGATGTAGCGGTCGCGAATGTCGAGACGCTGATGAATATCGGCCTGGACCGGCCGGTGACGCATAAATACCTCACAGTAGCCGGTGCCGTTGCAACCCCCGTTACTCTTCGGGTACCCGTCGGCATCTCCATCGGTGAAGTGATTGAGGCCGCGGGCGGGGCAACGGTGGACGACATTGGCGTGCTGATGGGCGGCGTGATGATGGCCAAGCCCGCCGAGAGCCTGGACGTTCCGGTGACCAAGACCACAGGCGGCATTGTCGTGCTGCCCGCCTCGCACAGCCTGATCAGGCGCCACAGCGCGCCCTGGATTCACGTGGAGCGGATTGGCCGCTCGGCCTGCGATCAGTGCCGCTTCTGCACCGAATTCTGTCCGCGCTTTCTGCTCGGGCATCCCATCCAGCCGCACCGCGCGATGCAGTCGCTGGGCTTCGCCACAGGCGCGGAGGCGATGGTGGCCACTCTTTATTGTTGCGAGTGTAATCTCTGCACGCTGTACGCTTGCCCTGAGGATCTCGATCCCAAGACGGTCTGCGTGCAGTCCAAGCCGCTGGCGCGGGAGCTGGGGCTGACCTTCAAGGGCGACCCCGCATCGATCACGCCGCATCCGATGGCCGAGTTTCGCCGCGTGCCGATGCGCAGGCTGATCGCCAGGCTGGGTCTGGGCGAGTTCGACAATGTGGGGCCGCTGGTGAATCATTCTTTCTCGCCGCGCAAGGTCAGTGTGCTGTTGAAGCAGCACGCCGGGGTTGCGGCGGTTCCGGTGATCAAGTGCGGCGACCGGGTTCGGGTGGGCGATTTGCTCGCCCTGCCGGAGCAGGGCAAGCTCGGCGCACGCGTGCACGCCAGCATCGAGGGAGTGGTTACGGTGGGCCACGATGCGGTCGTCATTGAAGCGGAGTGAGTCAATTTGGAGGAGTCGGTCGTGGCTGAAATCAGTTCTATCGGGCTTATCGAGCTAACCAGCGTGGCCACCGGATTCCTGGTTGAGGATGTGATGCTGAAGGCCGCTTCGGTTCAGCTTCTGATGGCCCGCAGCATCTGCTCGGGAAAGTTCCTCATCGTGGTCTCCGGCGACGTATCCTCGGTGACTGCCGCGGTCGAGGCCGGCGGAGTTGCCGCGGGTCCGTCGCTGATTGAGCGGCGACAGATCGCGCGCGTGCATCCCGCGGTGCTTGCGGCCATCTCCAATGCCGTTGATATTGATCCCCGACAGTTGCGCTCGATCGGCGTCATCGAGACCTTCTCCTCGGCGAGCATCATCGAGGTCGCCGACGCGGCCGTCAAGTCCGCCAACGTAACCCTGCTCCGGGTTCACCTGGCGATGGCTCTGGGCGGCAAGGGATTTGTGATGATGGCCGGCGATGTAGCCAGCGTGCAGGCAGCGGTAGCGGCAGGCTCCAGAGTCGCCGCCGAAGACGGAATGCTGGTGGGCCGGAGCGTGATTGCCGCGCCATCGGAAGAACTCTTCCGCGACTTCATATAGACGTGCGTGTGAATCAGCTTTGCCACGATTTATCACTCGATTCAATTTCATAGGGCTCACCTGGGCAGGAGCCTTTTATCCCACACGACCGGCTCCGGCGGGGTGTGCGTGATGCGCGCGAACTCCGCGTGGGTGGGATTGAGCAGGATATTGTCTTCGCGGCCTTGGGTGACAAGAGAAGGAACCACGAGAACAGCGGTGCGGGCCTCGGCAAGCCAGCGGTCGCCGAAGGCGCGGCTGACGGCTTGGTCGGGGGCATTCCAACCGGGTAGATCAGCGGCGGCAAGCCGTTCCACTGCCAGATCACCGGGAATCTCGATGGTGAGAACGGCCTGGGTGTGCGGCAGACGGTTCAGGTTGGCATGAACGAGAAGTTCGAGGATTGCGCCGGCGTAGGTTTCGGCGGCGTAAATCACACTTCTGCCGGGCGTGTTCCAACGGCCGCCGTGTAGGCGCGCGCCCGAGCCGTCGAGAAGCGGGAAGCGGGCGTCGCCGATGCGGAAGCAGTGCATGACAGGCAGCTCAGGCAGGAATGCCGTAGAAGAGGCGGTCGAGCAACTCTTCGGCGCGGCGTGCGCCCAGTTCGGTCAGAGCGGCCTCCAGGGGCGGACGGCCTTCCAGCTCAGGGTGCGGCTTGGTGAGCCATTCGCGGGCATCGTCGCGGTTATCCCAGACGTACTCGGCGGCGGCGATCACCCTGGCGAGCCGTTCGGTACGCTCGCTCTCCGCCGCGGTGAGCCTGCTCCGGCGTTTGTAAGTAGCCTCGGGAACGACGCGATAGAGCAGAGCGCGGGCGTGCTGGGCCGAGGCACAGCCGCGAGCCAGCGTAAGCCGGAGGGCACGCTTGGGCAGCCCTGTAACGACAGCGGCTTCCAGATCCTGCGTAGAAAGGACTCTACTGCCGAGAATAGCCACTCCCCCCATCACATCGGCAACATGGCCGGGCTGCATCATCCTAGGCCTCCGGTATCATTATACCGCAATTGCGGTATCAACTGATACCACTCATTTTCAGCCGCTTCATCCACGCGGCCAAGGCCTGCTGGTCGGGAGTTCCGGCGGCGTGAGCGGCGTGGACGTTCTCTCGCTCGGCTTCATCGCGGTTCTGGCTGAGCTTGAACTTGCCTTCGATGCGCTCGATGGGGATGCGGAAGCCGACGATACCGGCGAGCATCGAGCGGCGGAAATCGCCGGGCATCGCGCGCCATTGATCCGCAAAGGCCGGTTCATGGGCACGGATCAGTCCGGCCAGCAGGGCCTCCTTGCCCGCCTCATCCTCCACCAGCTCTAGGGTTCCGTAGGCGTGGATAGCGATGTAGTTCCAGGTGGGAACGGAGAGCGGATCGACGTAGAGCGCGGGCGAGACGTAGCTGTGCGGTCCAGCGAAGACGGCCAGTGTTTCGCGTCCGGCGAGGGCCTGCCAGTGGCGATTGGCGCGGGCGAAGTGGCCTTCGAGCAGGCCATGTGGGCCTTCATCTTTCACTACCAGCGGCAGGTGCGAGGCGGCCAGCGGCGCCAGAGACTCCGGAGTCGATTGCGGGCCAAAGAGAATAGCGAAGGAATACGCCTGCATGGCCTCGATGAGGAGGGCGTGGTCGGCGATCTGATTGAATTTGGGCGAGTACATGAGGACTCCTACTGAATGCGCTCGAAGCTGAAGCCGGCTTCGCGCAGGGCGTGGCTGATGGCGGCGATGTGGGATGCTCCGCGGGTCTCAAGGGTTACGTCGATAACGGATTCGCCGAGGCTGACGCCGTAGTAGGCGCGGTTGTGGATGGTCTCGACGATGTTGGCGCGTTCGCGGGCCAGAATATGGGTGAGCGCCAGCAGCGCGCCGGGACGGTCCTGTAGGTGAACGCGGATGCGCAGCAGGCGGCCGTCCTTGACCAGGCCGCGCTCGATGATTTTGGCCAGCAGCGTGACGTCGATGTTGCCGCCCGAGACCAGAACCACGGTGTGGCGCTGGCGGAGATTCGTTTTGGACTGAAGCAGAGCGGCCAGGGCGGCCGCTCCCGCGCCCTCGGCCAGTGTCTTTTCGTGCTCCAGCAGCATGAGAATGGCGCTGGCAATCTCTTCGTCGTCCACGGTGACAATCTCATCGACGTAGCGGGAGACCAGGGGGAGGGTCAGGTCGCCGGCACGGCGTACGGCGATGCCGTCGGCGACGGTGGCTTCGGCGTTGAGGGTGACCGGAGCGCCGGCCTCGCGGGCGCGCAGCATCGAGGGCAGCTTCTCTGGCTCGACGCCGATCACGCGAATCCTGGGGTTGGTTTCCTTTAGCGCGCAGGACACGCCGCTGATCAGTCCGCCGCCGCCGATGGGGATAACCACGGCTTCCAGGTCGGAAACCTGCTCCAGCAGTTCCAGGCCGATGGTGCCCTGGCCGTTGATGATCTCCGCGTCGTCGAAGGGATGGATGAAGGTGCGGCCCTCTTCGAGGCGGCGGCGCTGGGCCTCCTCGCAGGCCTCGTCGTAACTGGAGCCGTGCAGGACAACATCCGCGCCGAAGCCGCGCGTGGCCGCGACTTTGATCTGTGGCGTGGCCAGCGGCATCACGATCTGGCAGCGAATGCCTTGGGCCGCGGCGTGGAAGGCGACGCCCTGAGCGTGGTTGCCGGCGCTGGCGGTGATTACGCCGTGCTCCCGCTCGGCCTGGCTGAGGGTGAGCAGCTTGTTCAACGCGCCGCGCTCCTTGAACGACCCGGTGCGTTGCAGGTTTTCCAGCTTCAGGTGCAGCGGCAGGCCGGTCAACTCCGACAGGTCGTTGGAGAGCTGGCAGGGAGATACGTAAATGGCATCGCCGATGCGCGCTCGCGCCGTCTGGATGCTGGCAAGGGTAACGGATTCCAAAATGTGCCTCCTTGGTTGAGACAAATGCAATGAAAAACAACTTTATGCGGGGCTGGAGATTAAAAAACCACCAGCCGCGCTTGCGGGTGGTGGCCTGGGTGCTTCATTCCAGCTTTCCGGTTCGTCAGGCTTCCTATCCCGCGCGCGCATTGGGGCCGATAATTCGCATTGAAGGCCTCGGCGCGGCGGTGCGCTGGACCAAAGAGACGTTCGCGTTGGCGCCGGAAGTATGCATGACGTTGATTGAAGTAAAGCAGAGAAGCAAGGGGCGCGTCAAGAAAGCAGAGTGTGGCTGAGGCCTTTGACGTTCCTTGCGGACTGCCCAATCGGTGCGAGAACCACAACCCAGACCATTGTGCAGCGAATATTTTTATTCCAGGAACATTTTGGGACGTTGGCAGGATTGGTTGTAGTATTGTTAGCTGTAAACTCACTGAATCACCTGCCGGAGTGAACACAAATGATTTGTGCGAGATGCCAAAGCTATCGAATGCACCGGATGACCAGGAGAGGTTTCTTTCGCAAGTGGCTGGCTCCATTGTTCGGCTACTATCCCTGGCGATGCTCCAACTGCCAGACAGAATATTTGCTCCGAACCAGGGGCTAGAAGAGGAACTCGCCAGACGCGGACAATCGCAAGGGCAACCCCCGGCCCACCTGCCCCCCAACCGCACTGAAAGCCTGTTGACTGATCGCAATAGGCAAGCGCATGCGCGTAATCGTCTACCTGAATCTGGCGCGGCGCTCTATTGGAGCACCCTCGCGTTGAGCAGCCTCCACCAAAGGGATGAGTTCGACAGGCCGCCGTATCCTGTATGGTCAGGAGGTTCCAACTCGTGGAGGCCCGATGAACTTGCTGATTCCCCAGCAACTCTCGACTTCTCCGTCCCTGCATCACAGAGCGTTTGTATCAAGGGATGGAGAATTTCAACGCACCGCCAACCGGAGTTCTCTTTGTAAACTTGCCGCGATGGTGCTATGCATCGCGCTGGCCGCGGCTTCGCGCGGTTTGGCCGCGCAGTCCACCACGCCGGACTCGCACACCGCCGATACGCAGTCCGACAAGCCCCGTGAGGGTGGACAGCCTTCCGCCGTCGGCGGAGTCAACACCGGGGGCGCGCACGCCGCGGTCCTTGACTCCGAGCATCGGCCGATCACCGCAGGCGGTTTCGTTAAGGACGGCCCCGTCCTCTTCAAAGACATCGCCCGCCAATCCGGTTTAACTTCGTGGAAGCACGTGATGGGCAGGCCGGAAAAGAAATTCATCATCGAGGCCAATGGATCGGGTGTATGCCTTTTGGATTATGATAATGACGGCTGGCTCGACATTTATCTGGTAAACGGTTCCACTTATGACGCCGAGAGTGGCAAGGCGGCTCCCCCCAAGGCCGCGCTCTTCCATAACAATCATGACGGCACATTCACCGATGTGACGGATAAGGCCGGTGTGGCCAACGGCCGCTGGGGCTTCGGGTGCGCGGTTGCCGATTACGACAACGACGGCTGGCCGGATATCTATGTTACTAACTTCGGCAAGAACAGGCTCTATCACAACAATCATGATGGAACATTTACCGACATGGCCGAAAAAGCCGGCGTTGCCCTGGGTAACTGGTCAACTGGGGCTACATGGGGAGACTATGACGGCGATGGCAGGCTGGACCTGTTTGTTCCCGGTTACGTTCACTATGACCTGGCGAATCCACCCGCCTCGGGCGACAAGGGCGTTGCTTATAGTTTTTGCCAGTTCCGCGGCGAGAACGTGATGTGCGGGCCGCGAGGCCTGCAAGGCGAGCCGGACCATCTCTTCCATAACAACGGCGACGGCACATTTACGGATGTCAGCGAAAAGGCTGGGGTGGCCGACAAGAATGGCTACTATGGCCTGACTTCCCTCTTCGTCGATGTGAATAACGACGGTCGCCCCGACCTTCTGGTAGGCAATGACTCAACCCCGAATTATCTCTATCTCAACAAGGGCGATGGCACCTTTGAGGATATCAGCTATGCCTCTGGTTTCGCGCTCAACGAAAACGGACGGGAAACTGCTACGATGGGCATCGCCGCCGGCGACTACCTGAATAATGGCCTGATCGATCTGTTCAACACCACATTCAGCGACGATTACGATCCGCTGTACCGCAACGATGGGGACGCTAACTTCACAGACATCAGTTATCAGCTGGGGATTGCCGAACCGACCGTTCCTTTCCTCGGCTGGGGCGACGCCTTCTTTGACTACGACAACGACGGCTGGAAGGATCTGATTGTCGCCAACGGGCACGTCTACCCAATCGTCGATAAAGAGCCTTGGGGGACCAGCTTCGCCCAGCGCCCGCTGCTCTTTCATAACATCGATGGCAAGAAGTTCGAATTGATGCCGGCGGTTGAAGGAACAGCTCTGGCTCAGACTTATGTGGGCCGGGGACTGGCTATGGGAGACCTTTTCAACGACGGCAAACTCGACGTGGTGATCAATGTGATGGATGGCGTTCCGGCGCTGCTGCGCAACGTTTCGCCCGACAGGCACCACTGGATCGAGTTCAAGCTAATCGGCGGGGCGAAGAGCCCGCGGGACGCCGTTGGCGCAACCGTTTATCTTACCGCCAACAAAATGCGCCAGCGCGGCGATGTGCTCTCCGGAGGAAGTTATGCTTCCACAAGCGATCCGCGTGTGCACTTCGGGCTGGGCGACGCGACAGTCATCGACGAGTTAGAAGTGCATTGGCCCAGCGGCGCGACGGAGCATTTTCCGGCTCCGCAGATTGACCGCATTGTAACCCTCAAAGAAGGCCAGGGAACGAAGCCCTAGAACGCATCGACAATGATTCTATCTCCATCTCCCCATGTAGAGTTATCCCATTGAATGCCGGAGGTCATAACCCATGAGAATTAATAACAATTCTATCGCTTTGAAAGCAGCGTTAGGAAATCATCGCACTCTTCGCATGGTTAGCGGGCTTATGCTTGCGGCCGTCATTGCCTGCGGCTATCAGGCATGGCGGGCCGGACAAGCTTTTGCGGCCAGCGAGGATACTGCCGTTAGTCCGCCTACAGCGTACACGCAATCGATCAGCGTACACTATAACTTCCGCTTTGGCGGGGATAAGCCGTTCTTGCCATCCAATGCAACCACGGAGACGGGCGGGTTTATTAGTCCACGAAGCTTTCCCACGGCAGCTTACTGCGGCCACTGCCATCAAGAGACGCACGCTGAGTGGCGCCAGTCGGTGCATGCAAACTCTTTCCGAGCGCCCTGGTACATCAAGAATGTGAATGTGCTTATGAATATAAAAGGGACCGAGTATGCACGCCACTGCGAAGGCTGCCACAATCCCATTGCGCTGGTTTCCGGAGCCATGACCAAGGGTTCTCCATTGGATCGCAAGTTCGACGCGGATGGAATCACTTGTTCGGTCTGCCACTCAATTCAGAAGGTAGATACGCGCGGTACCGGAAGCTATGTGCTGGGAAGACCGGCAGTGATGGTCGATGCGGATGGCAAGCCGGTCTACGGCGAGGTTTCCGACAAAGAGATTCTGGCTCATTTGGATCGACACTCCAAGGCGGTGATGAAGGATTTCTATCGCTCCAGCGAATTCTGCGCAGCCTGCCATAAAGCCGCGTTGCCTAAGATCCTGAATGATTATAAGTGGCAGCGCGCCATCTTTCTCTACGACGAGTGGCAATTATCGTCCTTTGCGAAACAATCTCCGCTTCCCTTTTACGTTAAGGACCAAGTTTCTACATGCCAGACCTGCCACATGAAGCCGGAAGAGATTCGATTACCGGACTACGGAGCGAAGGATGGCAAGCTGGCGTCGCATCGCTGGCTTGGAGCGAATACTGTTCTGTCAAAGTATTATGGCTACGATGCGCAGATGGACAAGACAATTGCTTTTTTGCGCAACGGCGTCTTCAATGTGGACATCTTTGGAATTGAACGCAACGGGGATAAGGTCATCGCGCCGCTAGGCAGTCAGCCCTTTGAAATCGCCGCCGGCGACGTGCTCACCGTTTCCGTTGTGATTCAAAACAAAGGCATCGCTCACAGCTTTGTCCCGGAGCAGCGCGACTTTTATGAAAGCTGGGTGGAGTTTGAAGCAACGGATGCGGCTGGCCATCCGCTAATGCACTCTGGCGCATTACGGGCAGATGGTTCTCTTGACCCTCGCGCGCATAGCTTCACCAATCGTTTGGTCAACAAGAATGGCGGATTGAACGGCCTGCATCAGGTTTGGGATACCAGAGTTGTTGCCTATAACAACACTATCCAATCGGGCCGCTCGCAAATTGTGCGCTACGAATTCAAGGTGCCCGCGGAAGCGGCCGGGCCGATTACAGTGACCGCCAAGGTTAACTATCGCCGCTTCAATCAACGTTTCATTGATTACGGCCTGGGCTTGCATTATCAAATGCCGGTAGTGGAGTTGGCCGCGCGCACGCGTTTTCTGGCGCTGGGCGCCAATCCTGCCGCAACGCCTGATCCGCAGGATAACAAGGATTGGATGCGGTGGAATAACTATGGCATTGGACTGCTGGACGCACAGCAGTATGCGGCCAGTGCGCAAGCCTTTTTGCGAGTTACCGAACTGCGTCCCGATTATGCGGATGCATTTACCAATGTCGCCATCGACAACTTCCAGTGGGAACGGTACGACGCCGCGCGCGCCAGTTTGGAGAAGGCTCTCCAAATAGCGCCGCACAACGCCCGCGCGCTCTATTACCTGGCGCTGGTGGAGCGCACACAGGGGCATCTGGACGCCGCGATCAGCGATCTGCGCGAAGTTACAGCGCAGTTTCCCGGGTCGCGCGACGCGCATCGAGAACTCGGCTTCTCGTTTTATCAGCAGCATAAGTACGACGAGGCGCGAAGCGAGTACGAGACGCTTCAGTCAATCGATCCCGATGACCTGGCGGCGCATTACATTCTTTCCATTGTTTATAGGCGGCTGGGTATGAAGGAGCAAGCCGCGCGCGAGGCAAGCGCATTTGCGGATCAGAAGGACGACCCCACGGCCAGCACTTATGCACTGGAATTCCTGCGCAAGCATCCGGAGATTACTTCAGAGAGCGTTCCCTGGCACACGCACAGCGACCTGACGACAAATGCGACCGCGGGCGGAGAGGCGGTTTCTCCATGAGGTTCGGCTTGTTAGTCCTAGTTATGCTCATGGTATTCTCTTCCACGGGCTTTGCCTCTTCGCGCAGCCAGCGGGCGCATGGAGCGTCTGTTTTTGCCGCTAGCGGATGCTCGCATTGCCATAGCATTCGCAATGCGGGCGGCCACAAAGCGCCTGACCTTTCAGACGTGGGTCGAAGGTTGAAAAAAGATCAGATGCGCCGGCAGATCACCGCAGGCAGCAGGATGATGCCACCCTTCGGAGATACATTGCAGGAGACGGAGCTTGCGGACCTGATCTCCTACCTTCGCTCCTGCCGGGATAAGAAGAAATAGGGTCGGACGCCGGAAGATGCGCCGGCTGCGATATACTTTAGGCGATGGAGGACATTCATTTGTTTTACAGGCCTGGATTATTTGCCGCTCTCGCCGCATCTGCGCTTCTTTGTTATTTTTCGGCTTTGCCAGCACAGACTTCACCACAAGAGCAGCAGCACGGGACGCAACCGCCCACGAGCGGAATGCCCAAGATGGGTATGGCCAATGCCGGTCCGCAAAAGGCGGAGTTCGATAGCCAGCATCGCCCCATCACCGCCGGCGGATTTGTTAAAACCGGCCCCATTATCTTTCAGGATGTCGCCAAGACTGCCAAGCTTACGATCTGGCATCACACGGCGGGCACGCCGGAAAAGCGCCTTATCCTGGAGGCCAAAGGCCCGGGCGTTTGCCTGCTGGATTATGACAATGACGGCTGGCTGGACATCTATCTGGTGAACGGCTCGACTTATGACGCGCTTGCGGGCAAAACTACCCCGCCGCACGCGGCGTTGTTTCATAACAATCACGATGGAACCTTCACCGACGTGACGGAGAAGGCCGGCGTCGCCAACGACCGCTGGGGATACGGGTGCGCGGTTGGCGATTACGACAACGACGGCTGGCCGGACTTGTATGTGACTAATTATGGGAAGAACCGCCTCTACCGCAATAACCATAATGGAACCTTTACGGATATTGGGGAGACGGCTGGAGTTACTGTAGGCACATGGTCTACCGGTGCCACCTTCGGCGACTACGATGGGGACGGGCGATTGGACCTTTTTGTGGCGGGCTACGCGAAGATGGACCTGAACGATCCTCCGGTTTCCGGATCAAAGGCGGTCGGTTATGCTTTCTGCCAGTACCGCGGGGTGGAGACTATGTGCGGCCCACGCGGCCTGAAGGGCGAACAGGACCATCTTTTCCATAACAATGGCAACGGAACCTTTACCGATGTCAGCAAGAAGCTGGGGGTGGACGATCCCAACGGATACTACGGCCTCGGCGCTTTGTTTGCGGACGTGAACGGGGATGGCAAGCCGGACCTGCTGGTGGCCAACGATTCCACGCCGAATTATTTGTATATGAACAAGGGCGATGGAACCTTCGAGGATCAGAGTTATGAAAGCGGATACGCGCTCAACGGCGATGGGCGCGAGATCTCCAATATGGGCATAGCGGCTGGAGATTACGAGAACAACGGCCATCTTTCCATAGTGAATACTAGTTTTGCCGACGACTACAATGTGCTATTCCAGAATGACGGGCAAGGTTTTTTCACGGATGTGAGTTATCAGGCAGGCATCGCGGAGTCCTCGATTCCATTTGTCGGTTTTGCCGATGGATTCCTCGACTATGACAATGACGGGTGGAAGGATTTGCTCGTTATCAATGGCCACGTTTATCCGGAAGTAGACAAGCACCCTGATTGGGGGAGCAGTTATGCCCAGCGCCCGCTGCTCTATCACAACTTGAAGAATGGCAAGTTCGAACTGATTCCAGCAGTCGAAGGAACCGGGCTTGCCGTGGTCAGCGTGGGCCGCGGCGCCGCGTTTGGCGATATCTTCAACGACGGCAAGATCGATGTGGTCATCAATAACATGGACGGAGTTCCGGTGCTGCTGCGCAACGTGAATCCGGACCACCATAACTGGGTTGAACTCAAGCTGATTGGAGGGCCCAAGAGCCCACGCGACGCGGTCGGAGCGACTGTCTATCTGGCGGCAAACGGGATGCGCCAGCGTGGAGATGTGTTGAGCGGCGGAAGCTATCTATCGAGCAACGATCTGCGCGTTCACTTCGGGTTGGGCGATGCAACCGATGCGGGGACGGCGGAGATTCACTGGCCTTCCGGCGCAAAAGAGATGGTGAAGCTGCCTGCGGTAGACCGCATTTACACCATCACCGAGGGCCAGGGGATTACCGGCGCGCTGTGCGGCGGCAAGCCGTGCGCGGAGGCGGGTACAGCGCCGGCAAAGTTGGGCAGGCCCTGATTCCGCGGCCCACAAAAAGAATCGGGTGGCTGCCCCATGAGTAGGCAGCCACCCGAAAGTCATACTTTGCAAGACCAATACAGGAGACAACCACAGAGTACCGGCAGGCGGAGACCGTGTCTTGAGCCAAAGGAGTGAGCCTGAAGTCCATCGAAAGGTGGAGAGCGGCGCCGGCATTTCTGCGATAGTCTGCCGATGTCCCTGTGCATTCCCGCATCGACCAATTACTGTGGAAGTGCGCGGCTTTTGCGCAGTTTGAAGACTGTTTGAGGGAAGTTACCCCCGATCCTGTGGCTCAAAATCACGCCAACTCGATAGATGCAGCCGAAGAGGCCGCCCGGCGCTCGCCGCTGGCCGTCGGAGATCATCGCTCGGCTGCGCTACGCGGCCTTTTGGCAGCCGCATTGCTGCTGGGCTGCGGAGTCTCCGGCTTGGCGCTGGAGCCTTCCACTCCGCTGGCCAACTATGGCCGCCAGTCGTGGGGAATGGAGAACGGCCTGCCGCAGAATACCGTGCAGGCGCTGGTTCAGACGCGCGACGGCTTTGTGTGGCTAGGGACCGAGGTGGGGCTGGTCCGCTTTGACGGCAACGGTTTTGCGGTCTTCGACAAGAATTCGACGCCGGCGCTGCCGGGCAACGATGTGCGCTGTTTGCTTGCCGCCAGCGATGGATCTCTCTGGATTGGCACCAGTGAGGGGCTGGCGCGGTGGAAGGACGGGGTGGTGACGGTCTTCACCACGAAGGAAGGGCTGCCGGGAAACAGCGTGAAGTCTCTTCACCTGGACTCTGATGGTTCGATCTGGATCGAGACCCTTGAGGGTGACGCAAGTTATCAGAATGGCCGTCTTTCGGCTGTCGAAGCGAAATGTTACTCCTGTCCCTCTACCGTTGATGTTGTCGATTTGCCCAACGGTGGCGTAGCGGGCAGAACTGCGACGGCGGTGTTCATTGGACACGACTTAAAAAAAGAAACGCAGCTAAAGACAGGTCGCGATCTGCCAGGCAACAAGATTCAGAAGCTGTTTGCAGACCGCGAGGGGACTTTGTGGATCGGTACCAACGGCGGACTAGTGCGCTGGATTGAAGGCAAGGTACAGCGGCTGCCGGTCACCGATCCGCTGGCGACGGCGTCGGTGCTGGCGCTGATGGAGGACCGCGAAGGGAACATATGGGTAGGGACCGAGACCGGCGGCCTGCACATCCTGCGCGATCAGCGCTTCCGCACCCTGGGCGCGCGGGAAGGGCTTTCTTCCGATGCGACGACCGCTGTGGTGGAGGATGGCGCGAGTACGCTTTGGGTGGGGACAAATGGCAGCGGGCTGAACGCACTGTGCCGGAGTGCCGATGGGAAGGATGTCGTTAAGAGTTACAGTGTAAGCAATGGCCTGCTGAGCGACGTGATTCTCTCGCTGGCTGCCGCGCCGAATGGTGATCTTTGGGTGGGTACGCCGGACGGATTGAACCGGATTCGCGCGGGCATGATCGACTCCTTCACCTCGGCGGACGGACTGCCGGACGACTTTATCCGTTCGCTGCTGGCGGACGCAGATGGATCGTTGTGGATTGGAACGCGGCGCGGACTGACGCACTGGACGGGATTGAAAGCCGGAGCGACTTACGGAGGCCGTATAGAGACCTTCACGCAGACGAACGGGCTGGGCAGCGATCTGGTGGGCGCGATGGCGCGGGACGCCAGCGGTGAGCTGTGGGTGGCCACACTGGTCGGCCTCTCGCGGCTAAACAGCGGCAAGATTGTCAATTTCACGATCGCGAACGGGCTTTCGAGCAACGTGATTACGGCGCTGCTGCCGCGCGCGGATGGAACGCTGCTGATCGGCACGCAGGAGCACGGCTGGAACTTGTGGGATGGGCAGCACTTTGCGGCAGAGAGCAGCGGCGGCCTGAATCAGACCACCATCCACGCTATTCTGGACGATGGGATCGGCCATCTGTGGTTTGCCACCGGCAATGGAATCGCGCGCTGCGATTGCGGCGGCGCTGGGATGCAGGGGGCCGAATGCTCGCATTGGATCGAGTTCGGCGCCGCCGATGGGCTGCGTGGCCGGGAGACGGCCACTAACAGCCATCCTTCAGCCTGGCGCTCGCGCGACGGCCACCTGTGGTTCGCTACGCCCAAGGGGCTGGTGGAGGTGGACCCGGCGCATTTCCCGGTGAACACCGTTCCGCCGCCGGTGGCGCTGGAGCGCTTTGCCGTGGACGATGTTGCGCAGGCATTGCATGCAGCGGGCTTATTCGTAGTGATTCCAGCCGGGCACGTACACTTCCAATTCGACTATGCGGGATTGAGCTTTACCGCGCCGCAGAAGGTGCGCTACCGCTTCATGCTGGAGGGCTTCGACCGCGGCTGGACCGAGGCCGGCGCGCGCCGCTCCGCGTACTACACGAATATTCCGCCGGGGCGCTACACCTTCCGCGTGCAGGCGGCCAATAACGACGGCCTTTGGAACACCGAGGGTGCGGCGCTGGCCTTTGAGTTGCGTCCGCACTTTTATCAGACGATCTGGTTCTATGCGCTGCTGCTGGCGGCCGCGGTGGGAATCGTGGTGCTGTTGCTGCGGCTGCGGCTGCGCCGGGCTGAAGGCGAGTTCCGCGCCGTGCTGGGCGAGCGCAACCGCATAGCGCGCGAGATTCACGACACGCTGGCCCAGGGCTACGTGGGCATCTCGGTGCAGTTGGAGGTGCTCAGCGAGCTGTTGCGTCACAAAAAGACGGAGGCCGCGGCTGAGCATCTGGACTTGACCCGCGGATATGTGCGTGAGGGCCTCGCCGACGCGCGGCAATCGATCTGGGCGCTGCGCTCGCAGGATGCGGGCGAGACCACGCTGCCGGTGCGCCTGCGCCGCATGGTCGAAGCCGAAGGCGGTCACGGATTGGAGGCCGGCTTCAGTCTCTTTGGCGCATACCGGCCTTTGCCGCCAGAGACGGAGCGCGAATTTCTGCGCGTGGCCCAGGAAGCCATTCATAATGTGAAGAAGCACGCTGGGGCGCGGCATTTGTTTGTTCAGTTGGAGTACGGGCAGGAGGAGATTGCACTTGAAGTTCGCGACGATGGGCGCGGCTTTGCGGCGAACGAAGAGATGAAATCCACGCCGGGCCATTATGGTCTGACCGGAATGAGAGAGCGTGCGGCGGCGATTGGCGGAACGCTTGAGGTGACCAGCGAGCCGGGAGTTGGAACCACGGTCCGGCTGCGGACTGCGGCGCCGAGAGAGGCGCAAGAGTCGGCAAAGGAGCAACAGTGACGAAGGAAACGATTCGCGTACTGGTTGTGGAAGACCACCACGTGGTGCGCCAGGGATTGGTTGCGCTGCTGAACGTAGTGGACGGCCTGGAAGTGGTGGGCGAGGCGGCCGACGGCGTGGAGGCCATCGCGCAGTATCGCAAGCATTTGCCTGATATCGCGTTGATCGATCTACGGCTGCCGCGCCTCACTGGCGTCGAGGTCATCGAACGCATTCGCATGGAGACGCCGCATGCGCGCTTCATCGTGCTCACTACCTACGACGGCGACGAGGACATCTATCGCGCGTTGCAGGTCGGCGCGCGCGCCTATCTGCTGAAGGGCATGACCTCGGAAGAGCTGATCGCGGCCATCCGGGCTGTTCATGCGGGCAAATCGCATATTCCGCCGGCGATTGCGCAGCGGCTGGCCGAGCGCATGGGCACCGAGGAGCTGACGCCGCGCGAATTCGACGTGCTGGAGCAGATTGTGCGCGGGCTCAGCAACAAAGATATTGCCACCGAGCTGGAGATCTCAGAGGCCACCGTGAAGACGCACATCAACAACCTGCTAAGCAAGCTGGGCGTGACCGACCGGACGCAAGCCGCAACGGCCGCTCTTCAGCGCGGCATTGTGACACTCGAATCCCTGAGAAAGCCGAAGCCATGAAGAAAAACATTCTGCTTGTAATCTTTTTTCTGCTGATTTGTCCGTCGATTCAAGCGCAAAAATCAGCCTGGCGGCAAGCCACCGATACGGAGCTTGCATCGCTGCTGCCGGCGCGCGCGCAGGTGGAGAAGGAGCACATCGAGACGGAGATGCGCACCGCCTCCGGCATTGTGAATGGCCGCGGCCACTTCATCGCCGGCGTGGTGCTGCTTACGGCCGGGTACTCCGCGGAAGGCAAGTATTCGCATTATCTGATTGTGCAGACGCCGATTCGCATCGGAGGGATCGCGCTCAAGCCCGGAGAGTATGTTTTTGGATGGACACGCGCGAACGCCGGGGATGAGCTGAATGTGCACTTCTATGTGGCTGCGACGGGAGCGCTGGTGGGCACCGCGGAGGCCCATCGCATCGCGGGGTCAAGCCGTGTGGAGAGCCTGCACATCTGGCCTCCCGCCGACAAGGCATTGATTCAGATTGGCCGCTTCGGCATTCCTTACGAGTTGGGCGAGGAGTAGAACTCAATCGTCTCAGCGCGGCTCGCCGGTTTGCAGGAAGGCCACGCCGGAGACCGACTCGCCTGAAGCCAGAACGTCCCTGAGCCGCTCCGGATTGACGCCGCTCCGGTTCTCGGCAACCACCAGCATCCGCAGCGTAGCAGCCAGCGTCGTATCTGGCGGCAGCCGGAAGATCCACGGAATGTTCGTCGAAGTCAGCTTCTTGTCGCTGCTCAACGCTACCACCGGGACGAATGCCTTGAGCGCCAGTTGCTCGGCCAGGTGAGCCGAGTCGCGATCCAGCGCCACGATTGCGAGAGCGTGCTCGTCCATCAGCGCATGAACCAGTTGCGTTGAGGCCGCGCCCCAATTCTGATCGCTCGCAACGGGCAGCAGCGTCCACGGCTTTCCGTTGGCCGCGCTCGATGCAAGCTGCGTCAGTACCTCCGGCGATTGCGCAACATCCACAGCGTGAGGCCCAAAGAGCACCGCGCGGATTGGCCCAGCCAGGTCCGCCTGATGCGGCCCGGCATAATCCACGCCATCCTCGCCGACGCGCGCGTAAGGCACAGGGACTAGGGAATAGGGACTAGGGACTAGGGATTGCTCCTCGCTTGTTTGACGACCAGTTGGCTTGTCGGTTTGCTGGCTCACCGACTCGCTGACTCGCTGCTTCTCCATCATGGCAACGCGATAAGTGATCGCGCCGTTATGCACTGTGCCCAGGTACATGGGGGCGACATTCTTCTGATTGGGATCGAAAACCATGTGCCCGGTGACGCCGTCGTATTCTTCAATGTTGGCCAGCGCATCGTGAATGCGCGCGCGATTCAAGCCTGCCTTGCAGATCGAATCCAGCAGCGCATTCATCGCGTCATAAGCGAGTGATGCAAACTGTTCCGGTTTCTCGTGGAAGCGCGCCTCAAAGCGCTTGTTGAAGTCGAGCCAGCGCGGGTCGTTGCGCGTGGGATCGTAGGGAAAGACAGCTTCGAAGCCTTCGGCCGCGCTTCCGGCTTCGGCCAGCAGCGTTGGCCCCAGCGTGCGATAGGCGCCGAAGACGCGCTGCTTCATCCCGGCGGCGCGCATCTCTTTCAGAATCGTGGCCGCCTGCGTCTCATCGGCCCACAGCACGATGGAGTCGGCACGCGAGGAGCGAATCACCTGCAACTGCTTGGTAAAGTCCGTATCGCCGGGAAGATATTTTTGCTCGATGACGATCGGGTGGCCCAGCCTGCGCGCCGCATCGCGGAGCTTGAGAACGCCAAAGCGCCCGTAGCGGCTGTTCACCCGGAGTATCGCCACGCGCTTCATGCCGAGTTCGGTAAAGATGTGGCGGGCCAGCGTGAGGCACTGCACGCGATCATCCTGCAAATCGGTAAAGTACCACGGAATGTATGTTTCGGGAATCGTGGGATCGGTCGAAGCGGAGTTGACGATGGGAATCTCCGCGCGCAGCGCCACGCGCAGTGCGATGTGCGTGGACTCGGAGCTGATCGATCCGAAGATCGCCCAGTCCTGGTCATCGTAGATCATCTTGACAGCCTCATTCGAGGCCGATCCCCAGATGGCAGGATCGGTCGGCCTGTCTTCGCCATAGACAGCCTTAGCTTGCCAGTTGTCGTAGTCGTTGTGCGGCATCAGCTTGAAGGGCTTGCCCCCATAGCCGCCGTGCGCGTTCGCCTCTTCAACAGCCAACTGTGCGCCGTGCATCATGCGCAATCCAAAGACAGATTCCGGATTCGGCGCCACTGGCCCGAAGAAACCGATGCGCACTTCCTTCACATCTTTCGGCTCTGGAACGTCGCGTCCCGCGCCGGAGTAAATATTTGGATGGATGTAGTTGCGGTCGTAAGGCTCGGCAAATTTGGCATACGGGCTCAGATCGGCGGGCTCGCCGGCATAAGGCACCACCACGCGATCCTTCGGCGGTCCCGGAGGATGCACGCCACACTCGCACGTTCCCTTGCCCGTGACCGTAACCGGAGTCGCATTCTGGTCCGCGAGCTGGCTCGAATACTGCGCCGCAAGCTGCGCGGCGCACATCGATGCCAGCGCGCAAAACCCTGTCGTCATCCATCCCTTGCGCATTGCGGCTACTCCTTACCGGCCGATCCATTCTCGGTGCGGAACATCGCGATGGCCTCGATCTCAATCAGCAGCTCAGGACGGCACAGATGCGCCTGAATGCCGGTCGAGGCGGGCAGCGGATCGAGCCCCTGCTCCTTGAAGAAAGCTGTGCGTCCCGCGTTGAAGACGTCGTAGTCGCGGTCGATGTCGCGCAGATAGCAGGTCGTCCGCACGATGTCGTGCCAAGTGGCGCCTTCGCTCTCCAGCAAGCCGGTGATGTTGTCGAAGGTCCGCCGCAACTGAGCGGGAAAATCGCCGATCTGGACGCTCTTGCCTTGCTCGTCGATCGATGCCGTGCCGGAGATCAGCAAAATGCATACTCCGCCGATATCGATCCTCATGCCGCGCGAAAACGAGCTTGGCTTGGCGTAGGCGTACGCTTCGTTGAGTACACCGTGATTGGTCATGGCGCGCTTTTCAATCGGCGCGTGCGCGATGGCTTCCAGAATATCCGTAAATGCATTCATGATTACTGCTCCTTATGGACTTATTGTTTTTGTCGAATTCCGTGACTTAATCCCTTGGCGGTGGCGACCCAGATGTCGCTGCCTTGAAAGTCAATGCCCAGTACATAGTTGTGGGCTGGCGCTGTTGCCACCGCGACCGGCGTTACGTTTCCTTGTGCGTCGCGTACCGACATCTCCGGCCTGCCGTCCTTCAACGACGGACGATAGACGGCCCAGTTCACGCCGTCATAGTATGCCAGCCCCTTGTCGGTTCCGAACCAGGCTTGCTTGGCGTTCACGCCCTTGATGGTGTTGATGAAGTTCGAGGGAAGTCCGCTGTCTTTCGTCAGAAAGTTGTGCCAGTAGCGGCCATCGTAGCGGCTGCCGCCGAAGTAGGTTGCCGCCCATACGATATTATCTACAAAGCTGACCGAAGTGACAATCTCGTGAATCAATCCCTGATCCTTGAAGAGCACGATCTCGTTCTCGCCGTCCGGGTCGTCATACTTGTCCCAGCGGCTGGTCTTCTGGTCGAACTCAAGCAGCCCGCTGCCCCATACCGCGTAATAAACCTTGGTGGGCGTGGCGGAGACGGCGTAAACCCAAATCTCCGTCATCGGCGTGTTGCGCTCGTTGTAAAGCGTCCACTGGCCGGTGCGCGTATTCAGGCGGCAGCCGCCGGCGGCCGTGGCCACCCACACGTTTTCGCCTTCCACGCTGACGCCGTAGACCACATCGTTCGAAAGCCCCGAATTCAACTGCGTAAAACTATCGATGCGTCCGCCGGAGATGCGGCTCAACCCGCCCATCGTCCCGGCCCACACATCGCCGCTACTCTTGTCCAGCGCCAGCGAAAGCACCGCGCGATGCGCCAGGCCGTCCTTGGTTGTGTACGTCTTCCATTTGCCGTTTTCGTAGAGTCCTAGTCCATTATCCGTGCCCGCCCAGATGCGCTCTCCATCCACCTGCACCGAATAGACGTGATTGTCGGGCAGACCATTGGCTGTAGTGTAGTTCTCAAAGCGAAAGCGCGGCAGCGGCACCGGCGGTGCGGTAGTGGCTGCTTGCGCAGCACGTGATGGATGCGCTCGGGACGCTGGCGGTGGCGTGGCGAACGCAAGCGAAGTGGCAGCCAGCAGCACTGTGATCGTAAGCAGTTTCTTCATCGCGTCCTCAAGTATTCGATCAGGTCGTTGAGTTCATCCTTGGTCAGGTCGTTGGTGCGCCCGTGCTTGTCTTCGGGATTGTAGACCGTCCATATCTCTTCCAGCGTGTGCGCCGAGCCGTCGTGCAGGTAAGGAGCGTGCAGCGCAATGCTGGTCAGTTGCGCTGACTTCAACATTGCGGAATTATCAGTAGGCTTACGCGTTCCCACGTCGAACAACTTATGGTTCGTTCCCTTGGGACCGCTATGGCAATAGTTGCAGCGGTTGGTCTCTGGAATCGGCTTGCCGAACTTGTCCACGGACCGCTCGAAGAGCGCCTGCCCGCGCTCCTGCGCCGGAGTCTGCTCTCTGCCGGGCAGCCGCCACCGGTTGGGTCGCGGTTCCAGGCCGCGTATGTAAATAGCCAAGTCGGTGAGCGTGAGGTCGTCGTAATTCTCTGAGCGCCAGAAATATTTTTCCGTTCTCGGCCCGCACTCGGTGGGGATATTCGGATTGCCGCCATTCCATTTGTAAGGCTCGGTATCTTTAATGCCCTCGATCAGTTTGTTGGATACAATATCGCGGCCAAAGCCACTCGGCTCCAGATTCCATGTGAATCCGTCGAAGGTGGAATCGATATGGCAGGTAGCGCAGCCGATTTGCCCTTGAAATGATTGGCTAGACGTATAGAAAGTCTGTTCGCCATGACGCAGTATCGAGATGTTTTTCGGCCCGTCCATCCGGATGGTCTGCGCAATGCGATTGCCGCGCGTATCGATCACGCTGATCGTATCGTCCAGGCGATTGGCGACGAATAGCTTGCGGCCGTCGCTGGTCAACGCCAGCCCGCGCGGATCGTGTCCGACGGGAATGTGCGCAACAATATAATTCGCGCTCGCGGAAAGGTCTTGTACATTCGATCCGGGGTGAGCATGAACGTACCGCAGCAGCCGCGGAACATCGATTACGAGGACCATCTCCGAGCCGCCGCAGCTTACAAAGATGCGCGACTTGTCCGGCGCGATGGCCACGCCGAAGGGACGGGATGCGTAGCGCTCCAGCTCATCGAGCGGAATCTCGACCGAAGCCTTGCCCACATCCGCGCCGAAAACCGTCAGAGTGAAATCAAAGTATCCGCCGTGTTCCAGATGCGCTATCGGCACAAGGTTCTTGGGATGATATTCGGCAACAACACCGAGACGGCCATCGGAAGAGAAGGCGAGATGGAAGACGCCGGCGATGCGGTCGAGGGGCATACGATCGACCACTACCGCGCGCGCCGTGTCGATCACGGTAATCTCCGACTCCGGCGCGATACGATTATCCAGCGCGGTGCGTACACGCGGAGGATTCGGATACACGTGCGTCGCGTAGATGCGGCTTCCATCCGGAGAGAGCGTCAGATAGCTCGAACCGCGTCCAGCCAGCAAACGCTTCTCTTCCACGCCGGTCTGAGCATCGAGTACAGCCACATCGTTGGAGATGCGATTCGCCACGAAGAGCCGCTTGCCCGCGCGATCCTCGACCACGCTCGAAGGCTCCGCGCCCACCGGCCACACTGCCGTCACGGCCAGCGTACGCGTGTCGATCACCGAAAGCGTGTCGTCCCAAGAGTTGGTCACAAACAGCCGCGCGCCGTCAGGCGATAAAGAAAAGCCGCGCGGCACGCTGCCAACGGCGATGGTCTTCAGCACTGCATACGTGGCCGCATCCAGCACCCTCACCTCTTCGCTCTGCTGGCAGAGCACGTAGAGGCGCGCTCCATCGGGCGAGAGCAGAACCTCCAGCGGCGATGCATAGTTTACGTC
This sequence comes from uncultured Occallatibacter sp., assembly GCA_964595845.1. GTDB lineage: Bacteria > Acidobacteriota > Terriglobia > Terriglobales > Acidobacteriaceae > Telmatobacter. Next base: position 34,096 of record CAZQRX010000005.1, read on the forward strand.
ATCGGCCTCGGCGGCGCGCACCGGACGATCGGTGCGCAGCGCAACGGCCAGCAGCGCCAGAGCGAGCGTCGCGAGTCCTGTACCCACCGCAACTTGGAAGCGCACGCTCACTTCGGCTTCCTTTCTCCCGGCTCCTGCACGGTGAGAACACGGTCAACCTGCTGCGCTGCCAGCGTCTGTTCGATCCCGCTGGGCCAGTGAACGATCAGCTTGTCGATAGTGGTCGACGCGCCCAGCCCGAAGTGCAAGCGGCCGTCGTCCTGCGAGAGATAGCCCGAGCCGGCCACGCGCTCCGCGGTCTGCCGCTTGCCGGCAGCGAAGACTTCAACGCGCGCGCCGATGCCGTCGCGATTGCTCTTTGTGCCCACGAGCTTGAGTTCGATCCAGTGGCCGGTATCGGTGGAGACATTGCGCAGCAGCGTTCCCTTGCCGCCGAGATTCACAACAAACGCATCCATCTTGCCGTTGTTTTCGTAGTCCGCGAAGCACGCGCCGCGCGCTGTGGTGCGTTCGCTCATCACCGGCCCGGCCTCGCGCGAGACATCGGCGAACTTGCCGCCGCCCAGTCCGCGAAAGAGCGTGTGCTCCTGCGGAATCAGATGAATGAGGCCGCCGTGAAAAATCAAAATGTCGAGCAGGCCGTCGTTGTCGAAGTCGTAGACGCCGGTGCCCCAGCTCACGTATTGCGCGTTGGTCTGCGATACGCCGGTCTCCGCGCCCATGTCTTCAAAGCTCCTCTTCCCAGTGTTGTGCAACAGGCGGTTATAGTGGCCGTCCGTCACCCAAAGGTCGAGAACGCCGCGGCCTTCGAGGTCGGCGAAGACCGGCCCCATCGAGGAAGTGGATTCGCCATTCTGACCGTAGGCCGTGCCGGTATCGTTCCCGATTTCTTCAAAAGTTCCATCGTGTTTATTGTGAAAGAGAAAATTTTCCGTGCGGTCGTTTGCAACGTAAATGTCATCCCATCCGTCGTTGTCGAAGTCCGCCGCTGTCACGCCCATGGTGCGGCCCACGTATGCGCCGATGCCCGACTTCTCGGTCACGTCGGTGAAAGTTCCGTTGCAGTTGTTGTGGTAGAGCTTGTTGGTTTCGCCCTCGTAGTCGAGCGGCCCCGGATAATTGTCCGCCGCGTAAAAGGCGCGATACTTGGGATCGAATTTCACGTAGCGGCCCACGAAGAGATCGACGCATCCGTCCCTGTCGTAATCGAGCCACGTGGAACTGATCGCCCATCCGTCCACATTGATGCCGGCCTTCTTGGTCATATCGGTGAAGTGGCCGTTGCCGTCATTGTGATAGAGAATCGTCTTGCCGTAGCCGGTGACCAGCAGATCGACATAGCCGTCGTTGTCATAGTCGGCCGCCGTCACGGCCATCCCGTACATATCCGGATCAAGGCCGGCCTGCTCCGTCACATCGGTAAAGGTGCCGTTGCCGTTGTTGCGATAGAGATGATTGTGCGGCGGCGTTGCGGGCTTCTCCTTGAGCGGGTACGGATGCATCGAGTCGTCCAGCGGACGCCCATTGACCACATAGAGAGATTCCAGGCCGGAGTTGTTGTAGTCGAACCAGATGCAGCCTGCGCCGGTGCCCTCGAGCAGCGATCCCAACTGCCGCGACCCGAAGCTGTGCGTAAAGTTGATGCCCGCTTTATTGCTGGCGTCTTCAAAACGAATGACTGGCGCATGGGGTGCGGCAGACAACGCTTGCGGCACCTGCGGTGCGGCAGACGCCGCTTGGGCGGTATGAGCTGATGGAGCTACGGGAACAGGAGGAGTAACTTGCGCAGCAGCCACAGAAACAGCGCCGAATAAAAGAAGAAAACGATATTTCATCTCAGTTGCCTCCCGGCGTCTTCTGCTTAGATGCATCTATCTGTACTGCCCCGGTCAGATCAACCGGCGTTGTCGTGCGCAGCAACACGGCAGGCACGCGATTTTCCGACGCGCGCTCCGGTCCGGTGTGGCAGCCCACGCAGATGCGCTGTTCGCCGCGGCGAATCCAGAACCATCCGTGCTCCTGGCGCATCACAGCGCCCTTTGCATCCAACAGCGCAAAACGAATCGGCTTGTCGGCAGGGGTCTTCACAAAAAAAGAGCCATCGCTCTCAACCGGCGCCGTGCCTATAACGATTGTGCGGCCTTGAGCGTCCCGCATTTCAAGGCGTACTGAAGCCGGCGCAGCTTTGAGGTCGCCCATGCGCGATTGGCGCGCGTCGAGCGCAAGCATGTTGGCGTAGTCCCAAGGGTGCAACCCTGAGGGATGACGCTTGGGTGTCGAGCGCCGCGCAATCAGAACCGGCTCGATGATATCCTTGCATCTTACTTCCAGCAGTGTTTGCAGCGTGGCAGCGCCAGGCTTCCATAACTTCAATGCATAAGGAGTTCCCGCCGCGGCCCTTGCGCTCACCAGCCATGCGCCCGCAGCCGTCTCGGCAATCGCACCTGCGTACTCAGCATGAGGAGCCGCGATCAGCTCCTCATGCGCCAGCGGTGAAGTGAAGCGCGCCAGTGAAGCTCCGTGTGTGAAGATCACGTCGCCCGAGTTCAACTGCCTTCCACCCCAACGCGCCCTGCCATGATCGCAGCGGTACGACTCGACGCCCGAGCCGTCGGCGTAAACCAGAAATAGTTCGGGCGTCGCGCCTGTGCCGAGAGGGAAGCGGGCTTCAAAGAGAATGCGCCCATCCGCGAGCACATCCGCGGGGAAGGCGCTGGCCTGTGTGTAAGTGAGCGGCAACACTCCCGGACCCGCTGTTGGATTCAAAAACGCGTGCGCCGGCGAGTGGCTGTCCTCCGCGGACTGAAGTTGAAATCCCCAAGCCACGCGCTGCGCCCAGACCATCCGCCCGCCGGGCAGATAGAGCGGACGTACGGCATCGGTTGCCGTTGCAATCACCTTGCGCACGGAGCGATCCGCCAACGTCAATTCCCATATCTGCCACGGGTCGCTCGCTGTCTGCTTGCCCGCGAAGAGCACCGTCTTGCCGTCGAAGGAAACGTTGGCGTCCGCGGAAGCCGCAAAGCCCATCACCAGCGGCTCCGCCTTGCCCTCATGCACGATGAGCAGTTGCGCGCCCTTGGGGAATCGCTCTTCGCCGCGCAACGCCGCAAGCGGCTCGTAAGCGGGCGCGGCAGTCACGATCAGATCCGCGCCGATCTCCGCATTGGAACTCTGCGCCGCGTTGGGCGCAAACCCGCAGACCGGGATCAGGAGTGCGGCTGACGCAACAATCGTCAGCACTCTGGAAGCGGAACTCATCGCACCGCCTCCATAAACCGCACCTGAGCCGCCTCGTGCCGCGCAACTCCCAGACGACGTCGCGAACGTTCACGGTCGCGCAGCGCCAGCCATGGCTCAAGATCGGCCATCATCTCGTCGAATCCGGAAAAGTCCAGCGACTGGCTGCCGTCGCTCCACGCTTTGGCCGGGTTGGGATGCACTTCCACGATCAGGCCATCGGCGCCCGCGGCCACCGCAATGCGCGCCAGGGCGGGGACCAGATCGCTATGCCCTGCCGCGTGGCTGGGATCGGCGATTACCGGAAGATGAGAGATTTGCTTGAGCAGGGCAATCGCGGAGACGTCGAAGGTGTTGCGCATCGCGGTTTCAAACGTGCGGATGCCGCGCTCGCACAGAATGACATTCGGGTTGCCATGGTCGAGAATCAATTGAGCGGAACGCAGCCAGTCGGCAATCGTGGCGGCCATGCCGCGCTTCAGCAGCACCGGCCGGCCCGTGTGCGCCGCAGCTTCCAGCAGCGTAAAGTTTTCCATGTTGCGCGTGCCGATCTGCAAAATGTCGGCGTACTCGGCGACCATCGGCGCGTCCTCCTCCGAGAGGACTTCCGTCACGATGGCCAAGCCGCTCTCTTCGCGCGCGCGAGAGAGCATTTTCAGCCCTTCCAGGCCAAGCCCTTGAAATGCATAAGGAGAACTGCGCGGCTTGAAGGCGCCGCCGCGAAGGATGCGCGCTCCGGCGCGGCGCACATGATTGGCCGTCGCCATCAACTGGAACTCCGTCTCCACCGAGCAGGGCCCAGCCATAGTGATAAAATCGCCGCCGCCGATCTCCAAATCCAGCACCGGCACTATTGTCTGCTGGCGCCGCGTGCTCTTCAGGCAATCGGGGCTATCGACAAATCGCTCAGACCAATCTTCACGCACCCTGTGCGCTCCGTTCTGGGGAAACTTAAGGCTACTGGAATCGCCCAGGCCGTGCCTCCATCGAAAGGTGGAGACACGAAGTGTAGGGAACAGGGTACTGCTAATAGCAAATTAAGGGATTTATGGTAAAGCGATGGGAGGCGGTCGATAGCCGAAGGCCGCATCCACAATGGCTGCAACGCCCAGCGCCGTTTCGTCTTGAAAGGGCCGCGCAACAATTTGCACGCCGATCGGCAACCCCTCCGGCGAGCAGCCCACGGGAACCACCGCCGCCGGACTAGCCAGAGCGTTGAACCACTGCGTGTGGCGCACGGCGTCGAGGTATTCCACTGCGCGTCCCTCAATGATCCACTCGCGTTCGCCGTGACGGAAGGCGGGAATGCTGGCCACGGGGCACAGCAGTACTGGATGCGCGCTCATCTCTTCGAGAGTCTTTGCGCGAATCAGGTCCAACTCCGCCCATGCGTCCAGCAACTGCGTCGCGGTCAACGGCGGCAATGCCTCGGAAAAGCTGAGAAACTCTCTGAAAATGGGACTCAATCGATGCTCCCGTCCGCGAATCGCCGGCGCGTAGAACATCGCTCCGCACTGCACAAAGAACTTCCACCACAACTGGCGCAGCAGCTCCAGCGTGCGCGGACGGAAGGGTTCGACGCGAAAGCCGGCATCGCGCAGCGCAGCCGCTGCGGCTTGCACTGCGGCCCGCGTCTCCGGCGTCACCGGAACCAGCCCATCGTCCTCGAAGAAGCCAATGGCGTTCGCACGCAATTCGTCGAGACTCAGCTCGCGCAGCGCAATTGGCGGGCTCGCTGGATCGTGCGGGTCCTGGCCGCTGAGAACACGAAACATAAGCGATACATCTTTCATGGTGCGTGCCATTGGCCCAATCGCACCCAGCGTTGAGAATGGCCCCACGCATGGCGGCAGATGGCCGCGGCCGGGAATGCGCCCCGGCGTGGGCTTCAACGAACAGATGCCGGTGAAGTGCGCGGGCACGCGCACCGAGCCGCCGCTATCGCTGCCCAGCCCCGCCGCCGAAAGCCCCGCCGCAATGGCGGCCGATTCGCCGCCACTCGATCCGCCCGGCGTGCGCTCGAAATCCCATGGGTTCAGAGTTCGCCCATGCAGCAGATTCGCGGTCTCGTAAGCCATCAGGAACTCCGGGCAGTTGGTGGTGCCCAGAATCAACGCGCCCGCCGCGCGCAGCCGCGCGACGACGACAGCATCCTCGCGCGGCACATCGCCCTGATGCAGCAGGCTGCCGATCTCGCACTTGAATCCTCGCGTTGTGATCGATGACTTTACGGTTACCGGCAATCCGAACAACGGTCTGCGGGAGCGGGTGCCACGCCACTCATCGTGCTTGCGCGCCCGCTCGCGCACTCGCTCCGCATCGAAATCCGCGAATGCGTTCAATTGTGGGTTCAGCCGCTCGATCTGCTGAATGTGCGCTTCGGCCAGCTCGGCGACTGAAACTTCACCTGTGTGCAATAGCTCCAACTGCTTCGTGGCTGACTGCAACACAAGCGAATTCATGGCCGCGCCGCCGTATCTTCTGCTGGAGTGGATGGCATGATTGAATAGTTAAATCGATACGAGCGTACCGGCTCGCCCGAGTCAAAGCGATCATTCCAGTTCAACTGGTACGACAGGGATTGCGCGTCCTGCGGATATTCCTCAGAGTCGGGATAAGGATAGGCGCTCATCGCGTGGAAGGGCAGCTGCGCTACCGTGAACGGCGATGCATCCCACCAATCCATGTCCTTGACGAATCCATTGGCGTAGAAAAAGTAGTCGCGCTTCCAGTGCGAAGCGAGCGCGGGCAGCTTCGTCGCATCGAACTCCGCCGCGATCTCCTCGCCACTTCCGAAGATCGCATAGCGGTCGTCGATGCTCGTGAGCAGCTCGGTCACGTCGCCCATGCGTGTGTAGCTGCCGCGCTGATGCTGGAAAGGCCCTGTCAAACTCACGCGGTCATAGTCGTAGTCGAGGTCGCCGGGGCTTGCGCCTTCCATCTGCTTCGGGTAGCCGCGGAAGTGCAGCGTAGCCGTCGACAAAGGAACTTCCGCAGTGTGCGACTCGGCCTCGGCGTTGTTGTCGATCAGCACCTGGTCCCAATAGATTTCCAGATTGGTGACGAGCCGGATGCGCCGCGCCCCCGCAGGCAGCTTGCCGCTGAGATACACAACAATCGTGCGCTCCAGGCCCGCTGGGAAACCCACATCGTCGGCGATGCGTTGCCATTCGCCATTCGGTAACTGCGCTTCAGCGTAAGGAGAAATCGGCTTCACTCCCGCTTTCCATGCGGCATAGAGCGAAGTCGCGCTGAAATAATTCACGTAGCCGGTCATGAGCAAACGTAATGGGGCGCCTGGCTTCACTTCGCCGAGGTCCAGCGTGAGCGTGTGCAGATTCGCAAAGCCATCGTAAGGCAGCGGCGTGAAGCCGCTGGCGAACTTGTGATCGCGCCGGCTCAACTGATCGAGCACGTCGCGCCCCTCTCCATCCCACGCGTCCACGGGCAGCCGCGCGCCCTCTGAGGCCACTACGCGCCCCGAAGCAAACGGCGGATCGTCGAGGAAGCGTTCATCGGGATTGACCTCGACATTCTCCGGATGATCGACCGCAACCAGCCGCAACTGATCAATGTAGTTGACCTCCTCCATCGGCTCCATGAAGCGCAGGCTCAGCTTGCCGTTCACCGCCGCAAGCTGCGTGCCATCAACCTTGATCCACTCGCCGGGGTTGGGCGTGTTGCGCCGCGTGGGCGTGAACCAATGGCCCACTACCGCTGCGCCAATCACATCCGTCACCAACTTGTACTTGTGACCATTCCACGCAAAGAGAACCGGACATGAACTCCCACGCCGATCAACCTCTTTCATCGCAATCACCGCCTGGCGCGGCAGATCGATCTCATCCTGCAAGACGCCCGTGGGCCACAGAATGCGCAGCAGGTCAATGCCCTCCGCATCGCCCAGGCCCACAAGAATCTGCGGCGGCCCTTGCGTCTGATAGCCCGAAGCTCCGGCCAGCTCCCACTTCTGCCAGTGGCCGCTTGCGAAGACTTCAACCTTTGCGCCGATCGCCGTCTTGTTGTCGGCAAAGCCGGTCAGGTCGAGGCGCACTGAATGATTCTTGTTGCCGCCCACATTGCGCAGTAGCACCGGCGGCGCATTCACCTGCGTCACAATCAAATCCGTCGCGCCATTGTCCTCGACGGCAATCAGCCCGCGCGGCGCGGTCAGCTTCACCTTGTCCAAGCCCAGCGCCACGCTCACATCTTCAAACGTTCCGTCTCCGCGATTGCGGAAGACCTTCACGCGCGGCCCAGCTTTCGTTTCCAAGATCGCCGCCAGATCGATCCGGCCGTCATTGTCGATGTCAATGGGCGTAAGGCCCCATCCGCGCAGCGCGCCTTGCAGCGGGAGTTCCACTCTTTCAAACCGCCGGCCAATGTGATTCTCGCCTTCGACATTGCGCCACAGCGAAAGTCCCGGCGCGCCCGCGTGCGTGACGGCAATGTCCATCCAGCCGTCCTTGTTGTAGTCCAGCACCGTGATGCCGACCGTGGCCGGCAGTTTCGCATTCTCGTAGAGCGGCTGTGTTGGGTATTTCCCTTCGCGCGGGTTCACATAAATCAACGGCACTGGCCCATCGCCCGTCACTGCAATGTCCACGGCGCGATCATTATTGAAGTCCGTAAGAATGGCCGCGCTCGTCTTCCCGCTTCCGCCCAATCCCGTCGGCTCTGTCCACTCGGTAAATGTTTTGTTGCCGTTGTTGCGCCAGAGAACATTCGATTCATCGCCAGCTTTCAGCGGCCCGCCCGTCAAAAACAAATCCAGATCGCCATCGTGATCATAATCGATGAATGTGATGCCCAAAGGCCGATTACGCGGTTGAAGTCCAGCCTCCGCAGTCACGTCCTGAAACTTGCCCTTGCCAAGATTGCGGAAGAGCAGCACTGCATCGTCCATCGCAACAGCGAGATCATTCAAGCCATCGCCGTCGTAATCGCCCACGGCGCAAGCAACCGCATGGCCCGACGCCTTCAGTCCCGCCGCTGCCGCGTCGAAATCTTCATAGCTGCCATTGCCTTTGCTGTGCAAGACGCGAATCGCCTGTGCGCCCGATTGCATCAGCACCAGGTCCATGCTTCTGGAGCCGGTCACGTCCATCATGCAGGCGCCGCCGGTGGTCGTAAATGGCTTTATCTTTCCAATCACCATCGGCTGCGCCACCATCGTCACCGGAATCATCGTCTTGTTCACAGCTTCATGCTCTTCGACAGGCGTGACCGTCGAGTAGCGCCCTTGCTCGCCATACGAGAGCCCGATGGGCGCCCCGATCTTGGCGCCGGTCAAATGCTGGAAGCTCTTGAAGTGCTCCTTAGCCTCGGCTGTGTTGCCGGAGCGTTGCAAGGCGCGCGCCAGCGCAAACTCCGACGAGGCGTGCAGCGGATCGATCTTCAGCGCCTTGTGCAGAATATCGATAGCCTTGTCGAACTGTTTCAGATCCTGGTAGCAAACGCCCTCGAAGTAATAGGAGTCCGCATCGCGTGGATCAATCTTCACCGCTTGATGAAAGCTGGCCAACGCCAGCTCCAATTCGTTGCCCGCGTGCTGGGCAAGGCCCAGGTTGTACCACGCTTGCGCGCTGCCAGGCTGCAACGCGAGAGCCGCCTGCAAGGCCTTCTTAGCCTCGTCCAGCTTTTGCTGCGCCATCAGCGCAATGCCCTCGTTGATGGCCGCCTGCGCCAGCCTTGGATCCTTCTGGAAGGCCTCGGCAAACGACGCGGCCGCGCGCTCGGTCGCCTGCTGGCTCATCTGCGCCACGCCGCGATTGTTCAGCCGCACCGCCTCAACGTCATAGCGAACCTGCGCTTCCGCCGCGCTCGCAATAATAAGAGCAAGGGCCATCGCCCCGGTCATTCTGATCGTCTTTCCCAAAATCCACCCCACGCGGCTGAGCCTTCCCAACTCCGGTCACTCGCCGCAATACTAAGTGTAAGCGAGCGCGAACCGGCCTGCATCGGAGTTTTGGTTGACCCTTATGCCGCTTGCCGCTGACTCTCCCTCCTTGAACGTGGATGTGATACAAAGGCAAGTATCAGGAGAATGGTATGAATTCCTTCCAGCAAATAAGCGAAACCAGGCACGAGTATCGATTGAAGGGCTGGCAAAGATGGCTTTTTATCCTCCTCGGCGGAGTCATGGCTGCCGGCGGCGTCTTCGTCTCTATTCTTGCCTTCGCCAACTCAGCGAATCCCTTCGAAGCGATCATGCCCCTCTTTCTCATCGGCATTGGAATATATCTGGCTGCCTATGCGTTGCGTTCTCGCTTGGTCATCGACGGCGCGCGCATCGAGGTGCGCGGAGCATTGAAGGAGTACACCGCGGACTTTAGCCAGATCGAGGGCTTCCGCACCATCAGTTCCCGCAACGGAAGTTACACACAACTCAGCCTCAAGGAGGGACGCGGCAAGATCACCATCTCCCAGTCCTTTGACACCGATGATGAGTACCGCGCATGGTTCCAGCAGCTCACGGATCTGGACGCGCGCGATCGCGATGCGCTGCTCGCCGAAATTTCTCGAGACGCTGAGCTCGGCTCGACTCCCGAAGAGCGTCTGAATGCCCTGAAACAGGCCAAGACGATCAACATTCTCGCCATCGTTGTTACTGTCGCGGCTGCGGCCGGGTTGAACTTCGGAGCCGTCAACCTTCGTCTGCCCTCGGCCGTGGTTCTCGCACTCATGCCCGTGGCAGTGCTGCTGTTGATTCAGCGCTCGCCTCTGCTCTATGAGTTCTTCAAGAAAAAGGCCGACCCGCGCGCTGAGGTGTCCTTCGTTCTGATGGCAGCCGGGTTAGGACTTCTCTTTCGGATACGCGAAACCGAATTCGTCTCTTTGCAGCCTCTTCTATTCTTGATAGTTCCTGTAGCGCTCGTTTTCCTAGCGGCCTTCTTCAACTCCGCCCGCAAGAACTCCTCCCCGGCTGGTGCCTTCATCGGCTTGCTCTTCTTCGCAGGCATTTACAGTTACGGTCTTGCCGTAGTAATGGACACCGTAGCGGATCGCTCCAACGCGGCCACCTACATGGTTTCCGTCATGGGCAAACACGAATCGCACGGCAAATCCACGACGTATTATCTTGAACTCGCGCCCTGGGGACCGGTTGAAGAGCCAAACAAGCTCAGTGTCTCGTCCAGTATTTACAGCAATACGGAAGCCGGCGATTCAATCTGCCTCGCCCTGCATCCGGGCCGTCTCCACGCCCAGTGGTATCAGCTCGCCGCCTGTCCAGCCGAGCCAGCCCAGCAGCCAGCGCAATAGTAATGCCGCCCAATTTATACTTCTCTTGTGACTCCGTCCACCGAAGACCGCAAGCGCCGCATCGGCGTGGTGACCACATCGCGCGCCGACTACAGCCATCTCTACTGGCCACTGCGCGAACTGGTCGCGCATCCCGGAGTGGAACTCGGTCTCTTCGCACTGGGCGCGCATCTCGCGCCGGAGTTCGGCAACACAATTACGGAAATTGAGCGCGACGGATTTCCGATTCTCGCGCGCATCGAGTGCCTGCTCAACTCGGACACCGACACCGGCATGGCCAAGACCATCGGCAACGCCATCCTCGGCCTGGCCGACGCGCTCACCAGTTGGCGACCCGACCTGCTGCTGCTGATCGCCGACCGCTATGAGTTGCTTGCGCCGGCGTCGGTTGCGGTCGCGCTCAGGATTCCCATCGCCCACATCGAAGGCGGAGAAATCTCGCAGGGAGCGATTGACGACCAGGTGCGCAACGCTCTCACCAAGCTGGCGCACATTCACTTCACCTCGACCCCAACCGCGCGCCGGCGCGTCATCGCGATGGGCGAGGAGCCCTGGCGCGTTCATCACGCCGGAGCGCCTTCGCTCGACCACTTGCGGCGCTCCGCGTTGTTGAACCGTCAGGAGCTTGAAGCCAAGCTCGGCCTTGCACTTACACCGCCTACATTGCTGACAGCCTGGCACCCGGTCACCATCCTGCGCGACACCAACGCCGAGGCCGGCGCGCTCTTCGCCGCCCTCGCTCAAGCGCCCGGCCAGCTTCTCTTCGTCTATCCCAACGCCGACGCCGGGAGCTACGCGCTCGTCGAACGTATGAAGGATTTGGCAAGCACGAGACCGCGGACACACATCTTCGTCAACCTCGACGCCGTCACCTACTGGAGCCTCTTGGGCCATGTGGACGCTATGGTGGGCAACTCATCCAGCGGCATTATGGAAGCGGCCTCCTTCGCTCTGCCCGCCGTCAATGTTGGAATGCGCCAGCTGGGCCGCGAGCGCGCCCGCAACGTAATCGACGCGCCCGCTGAAACCGCCGCAATCCTCAGCGCCATCACGCGAGCCCTTTCTTTGGAATTCCGGGAATCATTGCGCGGCATGGTCAACCCCTACGGCGATGGAAGCGCGGCCACCACCATCGCCCGCGTCCTGACAACAGTTCCACTGGACGGGCTGCTCATCAAGCAACCGCAGCCGCCGATCACTGAATCCACAAACTTATATGAATTCTGACTTGAATCTTCGGCAAAATTCTCTTTCGCGCCTTTTTCTTGGCGCGGACCAGCCGCAGGTGGCTGTAGCACCGCAGGCGCGTGCTTACCAGTAATTGAAGCCGGTCGTGCAATCGTCCAGCGTCACATGGGCCTTTGTGGTGAACTGGATGTGCAGCATATCACCCGCCGCGTGAGCAAAGCAGAGGACGCGCTTACTGATTCAGAACGCATTCGTCCCGGGAAGGAGAATCGATGATCACTCGCAGAGATGTCTTCGTCGCGCTGATCGCAATCGCGGGCACAGCCGGGGCATTCGCCATCGCCGGCCAGGCGCCTGTCATGGGCTCGGCCGTCTTCGATTGGAATGCCATTGCAGCCAAGCCGACCGAGGTTGGCTTGGTGCGTTCCTTCTTCAAGGCGCGCACGGCCACACTCGACGAGCTGGAGGTGCACGTGACGACGCTGGAGCCGGGCAAGGCCTCGCATCCGCCACACCGGCATCCGAATGAGGAACTGATCATCGTGATGCAGGGCACTGTGGAAGCTCTGTCAAACGGCGAGTGGAAGCGGGTTGGGCCAGGCTCGGTGATCTTCAACGCCTCCAACCAGCTGCACGGATTGAGAAACGTTGGCGCCGGCGAGGCCGTTTATCATGTGATCAATTGGAAATCTGCCGCGACGCCGCAGGATGCGCCAAAGCAATGAGCTGCGTGGCGGCTACTCAAGCGTTCATCGCAATTCCATGCGGAACCGGATGCAGCGCAAAACAGGAGTGAAGATAATGCAATTTGAAAATGTTGGCCGGCGTTCTTTCTTGAGAACCATGGGCGCGGCGGGCATGTTATCGGCCTTGCCGGAGGCGGCCTTTGCGCTGCACGCGGGCGGCGAACAGATGGCGCATGAGACCGCTGCGCCGGGAGCCGATGCGGAGGCAAAGCCGAAGTACTCCATCCAATTTGCCGTGATCGGCCTCGACCATGCTCACATTCTGGGCATCACAGCAGCCGTGATTCGTGGGGGCGGTCAACTGGCGGCGTTCTACTCGACGCTTCCCAACGCGATTGCCAGCTTCCAGAAGCTCTATCCCAACGCCCGGCTGGCCAGGAGCGAGGACGAGATCCTGAGCGATCCATCGATCCAGCTTGTCGCCAGCGCTTCGATTCCCAATCTGCGCGCGCCTCTGGGCATTCGCGCCATGCGGCATGGCAAGGACTTTCTCAGCGACAAGCCAGCCATAACGACGCTGGAGCAACTGGCGGAGGTGCGCAAAGTCTCCGCGGAAACCCGCAGGATGTTTGCGATCATGTACTCCGAGCGCCTGGAGGTGCGCGCGGCGGTGCAGGCAGGCTACCTGGTCAAGGATGGCGCCATCGGCAAGGTTGTGCAGACCATCAACATTGCGCCTCATCAGGTGAACGCGCCCAGCCGCCCGGATTGGTTCTGGGATCCGGTTCAGTACGGCGGTATTCTCTGCGACATTGGATCGCATCAGGCCGACCAGTTCGTCTACTACACCGGATCGACGGCGGCGGATGTGGCCGCGTCGCAGATCGCGAATGTCAATCATCCAGGCCATCCGCAGTTTCAGGACTTCGGCGACATGATGCTGCACGGCAACGGCGGAGCGGGCTACGTACGGGTGGATTGGTTCACGCCGGATGGGCTGGGCGTGTGGGGCGACGGACGCCTCTTCATCCTTGGAACCGAAGGCTATATCGAGCTGCGCAAGTATCTCGATATTGCCGGCCGGACCGGCGCAAACCATCTGTTTATCGTGGACCGGAAGCAGACCCGCTATCTCGATTGCAGCCAGGTAGCGCTGCCCTTCGGTCCGCAATTCGTGGCCGACATTGTCAATCGGACCCATATCGCGCAGGATCAGCAGCAGGCGCTGCTGGCTGCTGAACTGGTGCTGAAGGCGCAGAAGAACGCCAAGGTTCTGACCTTTACGGCGTAAGCCGGAATGAGGAAGTGGAATGGTAGAATAACTCGATCCGGAGGGAGAAAGAATACTCTTTACTTCCCAGCCGGCGCGGGGCTTCGATAACTCTCCGGCGGTCCCAGATAGCTCTCCGGCAAACGGCCCTGACTGACCACCAGCTTCTCCAGCACTACGCCGGGGTCAACCATCCGGAATTTCAGCGTGTGATAGCCCGGCCCGTCTACGTAGAGTGTGGAAGTTACCTTCCGGACACCGTCGCTGACCGCCTTCTCCCAGTCCATATCTGAGTTATGCGCCAAAACATCGACCATTTGCGGCTGCTGGTCGTCGAAGGAGATGGCAAACCTAAGTCCGCGGCCGGGCACAAAATTCAGCGTTGGCGCCAAAATGGCTTCCACATTGAACGCGCCTCCCTCAAATAAGTACATCTTGTATTCAAGAACCGGCGCGGGCTGCGGAGGTTCCGCGCTTGGCGCTGTTACCGGGAAAACAGTCATTCCAGAGAGCGTCTCGCCAAAACCGGGGATTTTATCCCAGTGAACTTCGCCCGCGCTCGTTTGCCCGGTAAAATGCTCCGCCTCAATCGAAACATAGTGATTGCTTTCTATAAAATCCTGCAAGGAATCTATCGCTGGCGCCGCCGGATTCAGTGCCCGCACGCGGATATGAAACGCCGTGCCGTCCTTCTGCGTGAGCGTAATCGTGCCGTCATTTGTGCCCTCGGAGACTCCAACCCAGTCGATGCTGACAAGCAGACTATCTTCCTTCACGACGCTTCCATGAGTTTCACTTAGCTTGATCCATGGCCGATCCGCGCTCGCGGAAAACTCGAATGGCATAGTTCCGCGATTGAACGCATCGATGAACTGAGTTTGCCGGTTAAAAACATCGAAGGCTGGCAGCGCCAGCAATCTTAAGTCGCGCGAGGTGGCAAACGGCGATCCTTCGACAGCCACTCCCATCGTTGGTCCGGAGGCAGCTTGCACTTCCGTGACGGCTGGCATGGCATTGAGCGGCGGTTCGTTCCAGAAGGTATACCCGATGTGGGTCTGGTCCATCATGTGGTCCCATTTGCCGTGCGCGAGCGTGTGGTTGTATTCATCGGTAAGCGCGGCGTCCGCCGCAAATAGATCCCGCGCCTCCTGGGCCAGATCGTTTGCGCCAATCCTGCCCTGCGTGGCATATAAGTGGTTCTTGCCGGCTGTAATGTATAACTCGTTCACAATGGCCGAGGCCTTTGTTGGATGTAACACTAATTCGAAAAAGGCATCGCGCTTGTCCTCTGGAAGCTTCTGATAGACCCGCTCGGCCCGCTCGGTAAGAGACTTCCACTCGGAATAGACCCGGTCCGCTTCCCGGTAATTCACCTGGCTGAAGGTATCCGGCTCCAGCAGTTCCGGCTTTCGCCGCCCATTGTATTGCGTGTACTTCGTGACAATATCCGTAATATCCGCCGCATATTCCGGACCAAATTCGCGCCCGGCCCACAGTTCTGTAAATTCCTGAAGGTGATCCTTGCCCCAGCGGTCGGGATTCCGAGCCAGATTGAGAAAGAACTCAATCGGAAACTCCATCGGCTTCAGATCGCCCACATTCACGATCCAGATGCGGTTGGCCCCGTAGGCAGAGGCCAAATTCATTTGTTCCCATATTTTGGGAATATAGTTCGTATTGAGCCACTTATAGGAGCGCGGTCCGCCCACATAATCGAAGTGATAGTAGATTCCCGCTCCGCCGCTGCGCTTTCTTTCATCCGCCGTAGGCAGCCTGCGTATATTTCCCCAGTTATCGTCGCACCACAGCAGAGTTATATCGTCCGGTACGCGCATGCCTTTCTCGTAGTAACCCTGCACCTCCTTGTACAGAGCCCAGACCTGGGGATCGGATGCAAGCGTGGGAGTCTGGTGGCGGGCGATGATAGCCCGTTGATCAACGACAATCTTTTCCAGCAGCGCGATGTTTTCACTTTCCGCCATCGGCATATCTCCGTCGCCCCTCATGCCGAGTGTTATCACGCTTTCGTAATTCTTGTTGCGCTCGATTCCTTCTTCCCAGAATGCGTCGAGTTCCTTGGCGTTGGTAGCATAGTCCCACGGCCCCGTTCCATGACGTTTCCATTCCTGCTGCGCGCGCAGCATCGGCTCATGGTGCGACGTGCCCATCACAATGCCATATTCATCAGCGAGTTCAGGGTCCAAGGGATCGTCTTCGTTGAAGGCATTGTCCCACATCGCCGGCCAAAGGAAGTTTGCCTTAAGTCGGAGCAATAACTCAAAGACCTTCTCGTAAAACTGGTGGTTAAGTCCGCCGAATTTCTCTTTAGCCCAGCCGCTCAGCGCGGGAGCCTCGTCATTAAGAAAGATGCCGCGATACTTGACCGCCGGTTCGCCCTGCACCCAGCGCCCCGCCTTCACATACAGCGCATCCTTATGTTCCACAGGAACATCCGCCCACCAGTACCAGGGCGAAACTCCGATTTGCTCGGAGAGATCGTAAATCCCATAAATAGTCCCGCGCTTATCGCTGCCCGCAATCACCAGGCCGCGAGCCACGCCCGGCAGGGGATGTGAAACCACCTGAATCAGCGTTGATTCCCACTTGCCCTCGATCTGACTTACATCAATCTTCTTTTCGCGAATGAGCCGGTCAATAATTATGCTTTTGCCGATTGTGCCGATAAGGACCACATCTCCGGACAGAGACTTCCCGTCCACGTTAAGCAGCGCTTGGCAGCCACTCACGCGGAAGATGTCCGCCTGCAGATCACGGGCTGCGCGCGCGACGCCGGGATAGTCGCCGCCGTCCACATAGAGCTTCGCCGCGGCTCTCCGATGCACCAGCCGGAAGCTGTTCGAGTCCGGGGTAGTCTCCACATAACGGGGCTGTCCAAGAGCCAGGCTATGCAGCGGGAAGAGTACCGGAGCCAGCAGCAGAAGCCAGGGAGCGATCGACATAAAGCGAGTGCGCCCGATGCGCATCAGGCGCCGGAGGTTGCAGCGAAATCGAGGATTAATATGCATCGGTGGGCATAAGTAATGTTGGCAGTGCGAACGATAAATGTTGTAAGAGGGAGCTGTCAAGCAGGCTATCTCCGGCCGGTGTGTTCTGCATCATCGCTATGACCTAGAGCAAAACCAGGAATACTGTAGCCTGATTAGCCTCGTCGAAGGTCGCCGCTTCCTGATGATCGCGTCGACTTGAGTGTGATGGTTTCGGGATACGCCATCCCTGGTTTTGCTATAGTCGCCAGAGCCGCTGCGGCGAAAAAACTGCCTCCGAGTAAAGAAATACTTCTCTCAACGCGTCCGGATGGAATGATGGCGAGACACAGCCGGATTTCTTTCGTACCTGAAAGCAATCCACGCGCGCGAAGGTATGCCTTCAAGAAACTGCCGGCATGACGACTGCCGCTTCGGCTCTTGAACGCGGGTTATCTCAGCTCTCCCGCACGCGTGCTTGTCTTGACACAAGCCTGTTTGGCTGGCCCAGGAAGACCTCTGAGGGCAAGTACCTGCGTAGCTCTCCGCAGAGCGGGCAAGCCACCACGATGGGTTGGAATGGGAACTCCCGCACACCTGCCGGGAGATCCCGCCGGCACCGTTTGCAGGTGACAACGAACTGTTTACGCTCCGGGCTTGGGAAGCCAAAACTCATGGACTGAGTATAGGCGAACAAACGGCGAAATGTTATCCACAGGAGCAAGCGACGCAGAAATGGGCAGTCCAGAGCATGTGCGTGGCTTCCAGGTGGACGGGACTGCCGCAACGGCTATCCCGTCCCGTTCATCACAAAAGTCCGATTATCTGGCTCTTCCTGACTCCGGATTGCCTCACTCCGCCGGATCGTCGGCGGTAAACGGCGAGCAGCAGGGCTTTTCGCTGGCGTGGAAGTTCATCAGTTCCAGACGAATGCCGTCGGGGTCGTAGAGGTTGAACTGGCCCTTGCCGTCTTTGCCGATCTGGGTGTGCGCGTCGTGGACCCCGGTGAGGCGGTTGCCGGCTTCGAGCGTCATGTGAGCCGTTTCCACGGAATTGACGCCGATGGAGAGATGGTCGAGCACTCCCAGGTCATGAAGCGACATAGTGTCCGGAATACCTGAAGTTGCGGTGTCATGGACCAGCATATATTCCAGCCAGTCGTGGCTGTCGGGGGTTTGCTGGCTTACCCAGTCAATTCTGTCCTCCTTCATGCCGCCGAACCAGTAGGGGCGGAAGCCGAGCAGGTCGCGATAGAAGGTGTCCTCGACGGCCCGGCTATGCACCAGGATGCCGATGTGGATGATGTGGTGGCCGATGACGCTGGGGGCGGCAATCGCCCGGAGCAGGTGCGGAGGCTCGACAAACTCCACCTTGTTGCCTTCCGCATCGAGCACGGTGAACCAGCGGCTGCCGTCGGCGCCTTTCTCCACCTTGTCCGGGGTCTTCCACGCCATGGCAGCCAGATACTTGCGCATCGCCTCCGCGTGGCTGGTGATATAAGCGGTGTGGTCCAGCCGGTTGATGCCCGCGCCGGGGGGCAGTGGAAGCACTTCAACGAACTGCGTAGCGTTGAAGGCGTAACGAACGCCATTGGGATTCTCAGGGTCGGGAAGCTTGGCCGCGCCGATGATCTCGCGATAGTAGTGATCGGCAGCCGCCGGGTCCGAAGTGTAGACGGCCAGGTGGGAGATGCCAGTAATTTTAGGCCGGGGTGGCGCGATTTGAGCGGCGGCGGCAGCGGTGAAGGCAACGAGAAAAGCGGCGGCAAGTAACTTGATATGCATTCTGCACCTCGAAAGTAGTAGCAAACCTACGTTAAATCGAATTTGCGCGGCGTGCAAACCCGAGGATCACAGCAACGCCGCATCATGCTTCCGTGCACCAAATTACCCCTTCAGCTTCCCTGTCCTGCACACCCTTGCCGTACCGTCAGTAGGTGCGCGCAGCTACAGTTTGGGGGTGTAACGCCCATAAGCGCTCAGATAACGATTCACACCTTTCTAGATTCTGGATGGCCTTTCCGCATGACGGTCATGGCTTCGCCGGCAGCGATACTTCTTGTTACTGCGAAAGGACCAATGAAGCGCCATTTTTCACAGCGGAATGCATCCGCCTGATCGCGTCCACAACCAGCGCGGGTTCATCCTGCTGAATCATGTGATTGCTATCTTTGGCCACCATCAGGACGCTATCGGTTGAGAGAGCAGCCAGTCGCGCCTGGCCTTCGCTCCAGTTCTTCTCCAGCACCGCAAAGGGCCCTGGAAAGGGTTGTCCGTGAGTGATTACGATGACCGGCAGAGAGCCAAGGCTTCCCGCGCTTTTCGAAGCTCTCATCGGTGCAGGGACACGCTCCAGAGAGGCAAGATCGTCACAGACAGCCGCATATTCCGACGGCTTTGTGAGCCAAAATCCAAAGCGGTCTAGAGGAATCCAATGGCTGAGTAGACGCGGCACTCCAAATCGGGTGACAAACCCGACCACCTGTTGCATCACCCTCGCCTTTGAATAGAAATCGAGGACCTCTTGTTGAAAGATCGAAGATTCATCAGGGGTGTCTACCAGGACAAGACCTGCGACTTGGCCCGGGTACTCGTGGGCGTAGGCTCGAACCATGAGCCCGCCGTAGGAGTGGGCCACTAAGATGAACGGTCCCTGGACTCCAGCCTTTGATAACAGTGTGTGCAGTTCCCGGGTGCGGTCTTCGACAGTCTGGCCGAGCGGCCCCGGCTCACTCCAACTGTAACCGGCGCGGTCGTAGGTGCACACCTGGGCAAATTTCGCAATCTCATCCTGCACGGGCCACCAAAATTTCGAAAGTTCGCCAGCGCCCTGTTCAATCACTACGGCCGGGCCGGCACTCCCCTTGCAGAGAAGATGAAGCCTATGGTTCCCCACGGAGATGAGCCGTCCGGGGGCGGGGTTCAGGCGGGCATCTCTTTGCTCGCCAAACCGTTCATAGGCGTAGCCGATGGCCAGTAAGAGAAGCAAAAGCAGGAGCGCGGAGCCAAGATAGAGTTGCCAATGAATCATCATGGTGCTAGGATAATACAAGGACGTATAAAATGCAAGTGTGTATATTTTGGAGGAGGCAATGAAGAGAGACTTGGACAAGGCAGCGCAAGCGCCTGAAGAAAGGAAACGCGCGCGCACCAGGAAGCGATTGATTGAGGCGGCTGCGGAAGTGATTGCAGAAAAAGGCTTTGATCGCGCCTCGCTGGAAGAAATTGCCGCGCTGGCAGGGATGACCCGCGGGGCGGTTTACGGCAACTTCAAAAACAAGGATGAGTTGTTCCTGGCTCTCATTGAGACGCATTGGAAGCCGATCATGCCTCCGCTGAAAGCCGGGGCCAGCTTGAAGGAACAGATGCGCATCGTGGGAAAGACGGTGGCTGGGGTGGCAAGGGAACGCCGGAAGTACGCAGCCATAGCGACATCATTTCAGCTCTACACGCTTACGCATGCTCCGATGCGGGCAAAATTGACAGAACAGAATGCGGCCATATACCGCTGGATCGAAAAGGAGCTGGTTAAAGTGATACCGGCGATGAGTCTCCCTATGCCAGCAAAGCAGTTTGTGCGCGTGCTGGATGCTGTCACTACGGGCTTGCTGTTTTCCTATTTCCAGACACCGGAGCTGATGACAGAGGATGTTTTTGTGGCTGCCTTCGAAGCATTGGCATAACAAGGATACGTGGTTTCGTGCAGTCAGGCGCCAAGCTCGAATCTGGGTTGTTGAGGCTGCATACAGTTCAGTGAGTGCATCATCGCCACGTCACTCGTTGACTGTAGATCTCTGCCCTGAAGTCGGCATTGCGTAGATTTCCCAGGTTCGGGAGTCGCTCCGACTATAGCAAAACCAGGGATGGCGTATTCCGAAACTAACACACTCAAGTCGACGCGACCATCAGAGAGCGGCGACCTTCGACGAGGCTAATCAGGCTACAGTATCCCTGGTTTTGCTCTAAGCGACCTGCTACTCAAAACAATCTTGCTAACCTTAGCGCTTTTGGGTGTAACGTCCCTATACCATCGGCAAATCTCGTTAGTTGGAAGAAATCGCAGGAACACGGAAAGGCGTCTAGCCGGGGTCGGCCGGGGAGTCGCCCGCTCGGCAACCTACAAAGAATCAACGCCGAACGAAGAAATAATCCTGGCGAGCCTGAGAAATCCTGCCCCGAACGGGGGTAAGCCTCGTCACGTGGCGGGACGCTCCATGGTTCAAGAGCCGTAGAATGAAGACAGGTCGTGTTTTAAGAAAATTCCCTGGAGGAATAATGGCAACTGCCTTACAGCACCCGGAAGTCGGTTCCGGTAGTCACCCCAGCGAGCACAAATCGCTCGCCGGGGGCCCCGGCAACGGTTTCGTCAGCGAAGAAACTCGGCGTCAGATCCAACAGGCGCACGCAGTACGCGAACGCCAGAAACAGGCGCTGTATCTGCAAAGAGGTAATATTCTCTCGCAAAATACCTCGAATCCGGCGCGGCGCGCGGCCCTGGTGGCGGCGCTGGCGCAGATCGACGGCGAGATCCAAGCAATCAACTAGGTTGGCCCGCTTCAGGCGGGCTTTTTTCTTCTCCACAACCGGGCATTTCCCCGCCCGCCGCTAGGACTCCCGGTGAACCAGCAGGGAGTTCGCCTGTTGCACTGGGGTCAGCAGCACCCGGGCTATGTTCACGTGCGCAGGCCGGCTCGCGGCCCAGACGATGGCCTCGGCCACGTCTTCCGGCGTGAGCGCCTTGATGCCCTTATAAAAATTGCTGGCGCGTTCGCTGTCGCCATGAAAGCGGACAATACTGAACTCGGTTTCCACCATGCCGGGGTCCACCGTGGTCACCCGGATCGGCGTGCCCAGCACGTCCTGACGCAGGCCGTCGTTGATGGCCCGCTCGGCTGCCTTGCTGGCGCAATAGACGGCGCCGCCGGGGTAGGTCATCTCGCCGGCCGTTGACCCCAGGTTGATCACATGGCCGCGCCCCCGCTCCACCATCCCCGGAACCACGGCGCGGGTCACATAGAGCAGGCCCTTGACGTTGGTGTCGAGCATCTCTTCCCAGTCTTCGACGTTGCCCAGGTAGAGCTTCTCCAGGCCGCGGCTGAGGCCGGCGTTGTTGACCAGAACGTCAATCTCCGCCCACTCCGCGGGCAGCGCGCCAATGGCCTGCTCGACGGCCTTGCGGTCGCGCACATCGAGGCGGATGGCGTGGACGGCCTTGGCACCCCTTGCCAGTGCCTTGGCGGCTACAGCGGCCAGCTTGTCTGCGCGTCGAGCGGCGAGCAGCAGCCGCGCTCCCTCGGCGGCGAAGGCCAGCGCGGTAGCAGCGCCAATTCCCGACGAGGCTCCGGTAACGAATACGATCTTTCCCTTGAGTGTCATGGCTCTATCCTATCTAACCGTTGCTGAGGTTTGCACCTCCCGCCGCGGCTACCGGAACGCTCTACCGGGAGTCAAACGCCTAGGTGCTATACTTTAGCCCTAAGACTGCTGTTTCAGGCCGTTTTCAAGCGTGAGCCGCGCCGCAGTCTGGAGGTCGTTTTTGCCTATGACTCCCCGCGCCCGCCGCGCCCTGTTCACCGTGGTTCTCTTTTTTGTTGTCTGCGCCATTGCGGGCAGCGTTTTGCAGCGCAAGGTAGGAGCGCAGTCCGCGGCCGGCGAAGGCCAGGTCCGCGACAACCTCAAGGAGTTCTACGACGTGTACGCGCTGGTGGAGCAGAACTACGCTGAGCCGATTGAGGGCGACAAGGCGGACGCGGCCATCTATGACGGGGCGATTCCGGGGATGCTGCGGGTGCTGGACCCGCACTCCAACTTCTACGATCCCAAGGCTTACGCCAAGATGCGCGAGGAGCAGCATGGCCGCTACTACGGCGTGGGCATGACCATCCAGCAACAGAACGGCAAAGTCTATGTCGTCTATCCCTTCGAGGGCACACCGTCCTTCCGCGCCGGCATTCACCCCGGCGACGTCATTTACTCAGTGGACGGCAAGATCGTCTCCATCGACGGCAAGATTCCCGACGGGCTGACCTCGTCGGACATGGTGGCCAAGGCGCTCAAAGGTCCCAAAGGCACGCATGTGCAGGCGACTTTTCTGCGCGAGGGCCAGGCCAATCCGCTGGTCTTCGATCTGATCCGCGATTCTATTCCCCACCCATCGGTGGACCTGGCCTACGAGGTTCGTCCCGGCGTGGGCTACATCCATCTGACGCAGTTCCAGGAGACGACGGCGGCCGAGGTGAGCGAGGCGATCGAAGGCTTTGGCGACCTGAAGGGGCTGATCTTCGACCTGCGCGGCAATCCCGGCGGACTGCTCGATCAGGCGGTCGAGGTATGCGACCATCTGCTCAGCAAGGGGCAGGGAATCGTCAGCCAGCGCGGGCGCGCCTTTCCGGACAGGAATTATGCGGCGACGCACGGTAACGGCGGCAAGAGCTTTCCCATTGTGGTGCTGGTCAACCGGGGGACGGCTTCGGCGGCGGAGATCGTCAGCGGCGCATTGCAGGACCACGACCGCGCCCTCATCGTCGGCGAGACCACCTTTGGCAAAGGCTTGGTGCAGACGGTCTATAACCTGAGTGAGAACACCGGCCTGGCGCTGACCACCTACCACTACTACACGCCCTCGGGGCGGCTGATCCAGCGCAACTACTCCGGCATTTCGCTCTACGACTACTATAGCCACGGCGGCACGGCGCCGGCCGATACGGCCAGCCGCGAGGTCAAGCTGACCGACGCCGGGCGGACGGTCTACGGTGGCGGCGGCATCACGCCGGACGAGAAGATCGAAAGCCCCAAAAACACCCACTTCCAGGAGACGCTGCTTTACAAGGATGCCTTCTTTCACTTCGCCCCGGTTTATCTGGCCAACCGCACCGTGGACAAAAACTTCCAGGTGGACGCGGCGGTGCTGGCGGAGTTCAAGAAGTACCTCACCAGCCAGAACATTCCCTGGACCGACGCCGATCTGAATGGGGTGATGGACTGGGTGAAGATCGGCATCAAGGACAAGATCTTCACGATCCAGTTTGGCCAGTTGCAAGGGCTGCGCACCCGCGCCGACTGGGACCCGGAGATTCAGAAGGCGCTCACCTTCCTGCCGGAAGCGCAGGCCCTGGAAGACCACGCCCACAAGGTGCTGACCGAGAAGGCGATGGCGCGCAGCGAGACGCGGTAGTAAGAATATAAAAGCGGGTGCCACAACAAAAGCGCACCCATCTATTCCCTATTCCCTGCGGTCAGAATCCCATGATGTTATAGCCGCAGTCGACGTAGAGGATTTCGCCGGTGATGGCGCTGGATAAGTCGCTGGCGAGAAAGAGCGCCGCTCCGCCGACCTCCGACTGGTCGATGTTGCGGCCTAGCGGGGCGCGATTGGCGTGGGAGCGCATCATCTCGCTGAGGTCGCCAACGCCGCGCGCGGCCAGAGTTTTAACAGGGCCGGCGGAGATAGCATTGACGCGAATGTTCTTTGAGCCGAGGTTATAGGCGAGATAGCGGACTGTTGATTCGAGGCCGGCCTTGGCGACAGCCATTACGTTGTAGTTGGGAACAACCTTTTCGGCGGCATAGTAACTCAGAGTCATAATGCTACCGCCCTCGGTCATCAAGGGAGCCGCGCCGCGCGTGACGGCGATCAGCGAGTAGACGCTGACGTCGTTGGCGATGCGGAAGCCTTCGCGCGTGGTGTCGATGAACTGGCCGCGCAGCTCCTCGGCGGGTGCGTAAGCGATGGCGTGGACGAGAATATCGAGCTTGCCGAATTTCTCTTTGAAGGTAGCGAAGACGGCTTCGATTTCGGCGTCGTTGGAGACATCGCACTGGTAGCCGCTGGCCCCCGGCAGCTCTTCGATGAGGCTCTGGGCCTCAAGCTTCATGCGCTCATTTTGGTAACAGATGGCCAGGGTCGCGCCGGCCTCGTGTAGTTTTTGGGCGATGCTCCAGGCGATGGAACGCTTATTGGCCAGCCCGAAGACGACGGCTGTCTTACCCGCCAGATTGATCATTCTTGCTTCTTTCCTCCAAGGCCCGTGCTTTGGGGAGACCGGACCTACCTTAATAGAGTATCAGCCTCCAAGGTCGATCAGCTCGACCTTGCCGGTGGGCTGGTTGAGAAAGCGGGAGCCGAGGCGTTCAAACTTGTCGACGGAATCGGTGGCGAAGCAGCGGATATGGTCCTGCGTGGACGGGAACTGCGCGTTCGGGAACTGCGCGTTCGGCGAACGTTTTTCCTGTTGTCCGAAGAGGTATACGGCAGCCTCGGCGGCAGCCTCGGCGGAGTCGATGACACGCATTCCGGCGGGCACGGCGCATTCAATCAGCGCGCGCAGCAGCGGGTAGTGCGTGCAGCCGAGTACCAGCGTGTCGGGATTCATGCCCTGGGCGGCGGCTTCAGCGTTGAGTTCGTTCAGATAAATCCGGATGACCTCGGCGGTGACTTTATGATCGGTCCACCCCTCCTCGACCAGCGGGACGAGCAGCGGGCAGGCCTTTTCCAGCGCGCGCAGCCCGCGAGCGCGGCAGGCGGCGGCGTAGGCGTGGCTCTCGACGGTGGCGCCGGTGGCGATGACTAGCACGTCGCCGGTGCGCGAGGCGGCGCGGGCGGCATCCGCGCCCGGCTCAATGACGCCCAGCACCGGAACCGGAACCGCATCCTGAATGGCGTCCAAAGCCAGCGCGCTGGCCGTGTTGCAGGCGATTACCAGGAACTCCGCGCCTTGCTGGTTGACCAGGAACTGCGCGCTCTGCACGGCGTAGCGGGCGATGGTGCGGCGAGACTTGGAACCGTAGGGAAGGCGGGCCGTGTCGCCCAGGAAGGCGAAGCGCGCGCCGGGCAGACGGGCCACCAGGGCTCGCAGCACGGTGAGCCCGCCAAAGCCGGAATCGAAGACGCCGATGGTGGGGGTCTCAGTTCCTGTTTCCCATTCCGGGTAGCTCATGGCTGCATCCCTTCGGCCGGTACGGCATCGCCAGCCAGGTATGTGCGGGTCAGGTCGGCGTGGCCGGCGAGAGTGGCGCGGGTCTGGCCATTCACCAGAAAACGCACTTGCGTGATGCGCGGCTGGTTGGCGTGCAGGGTGCCGCAGATGGAGAGCACGGTGAGGGTTTCGGTCTCGATCCCCGAAGGATGGCTGTCCGCGAAGCTGCCGGTCAGGTTGACGACGGCCAGTTGCGGGCCGGTTTGCGGCTGCTCCTGCGGCGCTGCTCCGGTCGTTTTGGTCCTGAACCCAGCGGAATTTGATTCAGTGGATTTCGGCTTGACGGATGCGCTGGCTCCGCTCTCCGGGATGGGCAGCAGAAAGACCTGGAGCACAGCGCTTCCGCTGCCGGGGACAGGGTGGGCGGCATCGGGAGCGGCATACAGGTCGAGCAGCTTGCCCAGCACGGCGCGAGCGCGGGAGCCGGGATCGGCGGGCAGCGGCAGCGAGTGAATCTGCGTCCGCATGGAACTGTCGCTGTCGCTGGCCACCAGCAGGGTTGCTTGCTCGGCAGGCGCCACTTCCGGAGCGCGGGTAGGCGCCGAGTCCTGGCCGGCAATCAGCCGCTTGTGGGCGCGCTCACGCAACTGCCACAGCGTGACGCTCATGACCAGCGAGGCCAGCAGCAATATGCCGAAGAGCAGCTTTTGATGGCGAGGAATCATGGCTGACGAGCCTCCGAACGCCACTCCACGAGCGCCGCGGCCAGCGCCTCGGCCACGCGGGCCTGGTAGTCGGGATCGTCCAGCCCAGCGGCGGCTTTCTTGTCCGGTCCCATCTCCGGCGCAATCTCGACGGCCACCGCCGGGCAGGTCATGCTGTCCAGGACTGGCAGTGAAGTGCGGCCCAGCGTCACGCTCATTCCGGCGTGCTGCAGCGCGGAGTTGAGCACCCCCTCCAGCGCCAGCGAGCGCGTCACCCAGGCGCCCTGCGCGGTCTTCCAGGCGGCAAAGCGCGTGGGTTGAGCTGCTGAAAGCGACGAAGCAAAGAGATGAACGCCCAGGCCGCTTTCGGATGCGTGCAGGCTCAGGCAGGCCTGAGCTTGAGCGTGGTTGGCGATCTCAGCGCGTTTGTCCGGCTCGACCGCCGCGTCGGATTCGCGGGTGGTTACTACCTGGATGCCGCGCGCCGCGAGCAGCGACCGCAGACGCACACTGAGCGCCAGGGTGAAGGTCTTTTCGAGTTGATTGTTGGCGAGGCTCCCGCCCGTGTCGTCGCCGCCGTGGGCTGCGTCGAGAACGACTACAAAACGTGTCTGCGGAGTGGCTGGGGCCGGTTGCGCGGCGGCCGCGCGAGAGAAAAACACCAGAAGAAAAAGACAACCAAGGAATACCCGGTAAAAGGCATGGAGGAAAGTCCGAATTTCCAGCCTTGCCAACAAAAAGCTACCTCCGGGGCTAAAGCCCGTACTAATTTTGCTGTCTTTGCGGCACGGCTAAAGCCGAGCCCTTTCAAAACATCGACTAAATCAGTAATTACTTAGCTTACTCCAGCGCATAAATCGTCAAGCCGCTGAGCAGCTTGGGATAGAAGTCCGTGGATTTCTGCGGCATTACGTCGCCGGCAAAGGCCACTTCCTTGAGCTGCTCCATGGAAACCGGATTCGTCAGGAAGGCGACATCGGCCTCGCCGCGGCGCACCTGCTCGACGGCCTCGGCGGCGTCGCGCTGATAGCGCAGATTGGTCTGCTCGCGCACCTTTTCCGCGTCCAGGCCCAGCAGCCGGTCGAGGACGATGGAGTGCAGGCAGCTCAGGTCAAGCTGGCGCTGGCGCTCGGGCAGATGGGCCAGCGCGGCGGCTACCGGCTCCGGCTTCGCGCGCAACAAGAACGCCCCGGCGCGCGTGATTGCGACAAACGCCGTTCCTTTCTGGCTTGTCAGAGCGCCAATGTAGTCCGCAGCCTCCGCTGTATGTATTGTTGAGACGGTGAAAAACTCTTCGGCGGCGTGCGTAAAGGCGGTCGGGTCGAAATTGGCCAGGCTATGAACAACGCGATGGGTGGGCAGAATCACCAGTCCGCCGGAGTCCATGTTCACGAAGGTCATCATCACCGCGGCCTCAGGGTAAGCCGGCTGCGGCACCTGGCTGGTGCTGGACTCTGTTTTGGCGGGCGCGGCGGGCGCGTGCTCTTTGGAATAGTTCAGCGCGGTTTCGTAGCGATGGTGGCCATCGGCGATGATCAGCTTTTTGTCGGCCATGGCCGTGGTCAGCAGGTTGATGATGTTCGGATCGCTGACCTTCCATAGCCGGTGCAGCGCGCCATAGTCGTCGGTAGTCTCGGCGTCGGCTGGACCGGAGCCGTCGTACAAAATCTTTTCGATGCTGCCGGCCGCATCTGCGTAGAGCATGAAAATCTGGCCGAAGTGCGCGTGCGTGGCTTCGAGCAGCTTCAGCCGGTCGCCCTTGGGCTTGCTGAGCGTCTGCTCATGGCGGAAGACAACCTTTTCGGAGTACTCGTGCAGCTTGCCGAGGGCGATGAATCCGCGCCGCTCCTTGAAAATTTCGGTTCCGGGAACCTTGAATCGCTGCGAATAAGCGAAGATGCAGGGGTCTTTTTCCTGGGCCAGAACGCCCTGCTCGCGCCAGGCGCTGAAGTCGCGCGCCGCGCGGGTATACACGCTCTCACCGCGCTCGGAGTCGAAGAGTTCCGGCAGCCCCAGGATGATGCGCACCAGGTTGTAGGGGCTGCGCTGGTAATAGGCCTGCTGCATCGCCGGAGAGATTTTGTCATAGGGCTGGGTGACCACGTCATCCAGACGAACAACGGAAGGATTGTAGCGCCATGCGCGAAAGGGATAGATGCGTGCCATGGGGAAGCTCTTGCTCCACGTTCAAAGGGTTGGATTTGCGCTCTATGGCCTCCTGTCGCTCACTCCGGGGCCGCGATACGCTTAGCGTCGATTGTACTCCTGCGGCTGTGAAAACCGCACCCGCCCCCGATTCTGACCGGACGCCGGCAAGTGGCGTAAAGTGAAGATGAAGGCCGATCCTCCAGCGGGATGGCCCGCACTCACTGTCTATGCTTGAATCCGCTCCCATGCGCCTTTGCCGTCCCGCGCTTCTCGCGCTGCTTCTTGCTGGAGCGGCCCTGCTGGCGTCCGCGCAGCAAACCGCGCCGCCGGCCCCGGTTCCGCCGGCTCCATCGCTCACCGTGGACCGCGACCCCGTGCGCTCGCCGGATGGCGAACCGCCCGCCCCGCCGATTCTGCGCAAAGAAGGCGAGGGCTACGTTCTGCACACCGACGTCGAAGAGGTGGCCCTCAACTGCACCGTACTCGACGACCACAACCGGCTGGTTCCGGGCCTGAAGAAGGAGAACTTCAAGATCCTCGAAGACGGAGTCCAGCAGACGCTCATCAGCTTCCAGCACACCGATCTTCCCGTCTCGATTGGACTGGTGGTGGACAACTCCGGCTCGATGAGCCGCAAGCGCCCCTCGGTGAACAAGAGCGCTCTCGACCTGATCGAGGCTTCCAACCCCCAGGATGAAGCCTTCGTGGTCAACTTCAGCGACGAGGCTATCATCGACCAGGATTTCACCTCCGACGTGAACAGGCTGCGCGAAGGCCTTGGGCACATCGAAGCGCGCGGCGGGACCGCGCTTTACGATGCGGTAGTCGCCTCGGCCGACAAGCTGGTGGCCGACGGCAAGCGCCCCAAGCAGGTGCTCATCCTCATCACCGATGGCGAAGACAACGCCTCGAGCCAAAACCTGGAGCAGACGATCTGGCGGGTGCAGCAGCTCTCCGGGCCGGTCATTTACACGATAGGGTTGCTCTTCGGCGACGAGATGAGCCGCTCCGAGGTGAAGCACGCGCGCAAGGCGCTGGAGATGCTCTCCACCGAGACCGGCGGCATGGCCTTCTTCCCCAAGAGCATCGAGCAGATCGATCAGATCGCCGCCGAGGTGGCGCGCGACATTCGCAGCCAGTACACGCTGGGCTACCACTCCACCAAACCAACCACCGAGCCCGGCTTCCGCCGTGTCGAAGTCACGGCCGAGGCCAAGGGACAGGGCAAGCTTACCGTGCGCACACGAACCGGGTACTTTCCCGTCGCGCGGGTGGCAAAGAAGCCTGTGGCGGCAGAGACAAAGTAGATTTCTGTCTTGCGAAGCTGCTGAGTGCTTCAGTATGTATTACAACTACGGATTCACAAGATCAACATTCGCTTCCCGCATGGCTCGGATAAGCGCCTTGTCCAAGGTTGCGATGGGAAATCCGGTGCGTAACCCCAGGTCCAAATAAGCTGCATCATAACAAGTTAACCCATACTTCAGCGCCAGCGTTGCGAGTCTGGCTGAGGCCGTCTGTATAGCGGGATCAATGGCAATCTTTAATGAAAAAACATCATTAAATGCACCCTCCAGTTCACCGGCGCTGATGCGATTCCTGCGATGGGCAGTCACGAGAGCATTCGATAGTTCATAAACGAAGAGTGATGGAACGCGTACCTCCCTCTCAGTCAGGCTATCCAAAACCGATAGGCCGTATTCCCGGTCTACCTCATCGGCCAAATACCAGGTCATGGCCAGCGACGCGTCAACGATCCAGGGCGTCACATCCTCCGCCCTTCCTCGATCAGTTCTTTGATCGTGATGCCATTTAAGGGGAGAGCCTTGTTTTTTGCAAAATCACGAATCCGCGCGATGGCCTCGCGATGCTTTCTCCAGCGCTCAGCTTCATCATCTTGCGTGCGGACACCCTGCTTGATAATCTCGTCGACCGACTGAAAGCGGCCGCTGGCGATCTCCTGCTCGACCAGGCGCTCGGTTTCGGGGCTGAGTTGAATGGGCATGGATACGCCTCCGTCTCTCATAGTATGGCGCAAATTGAGATGAAAGGCTATATCCACAGCGGAGCAAGGACGCGCGCTGGTGGGTGCCCCATCGTTTCCGCGTTTTTTACGAAAAGGGTGGGAGTCCACGAATCCTATGCGCGCAGCGCGTCTGCCGCACCGCAGGTGCCGCGATACACTTGAAGTTGACCATGTTTGAAAACCTTACCGACAAACTACAGCGCGCCTTCAAGAGCCTTCGCGGCCAGGGCACGCTCACCGAAGAGAACATCAGCGACGCCCTGCGCGAGATTCGCGTGGCGCTGCTGGAAGCCGACGTCAACCTCAACGTGGTCCGCGACTTGATCGAGCAGATCCGCGTCAAGGCCGTCGGCGCCGAAGTCCTCACCGCGCTCTCGCCCTCCGAGCAGGTCGTCAAGATCGTCCGCGACGAGCTGATCACGCTGCTGGGCAAGGACACGGCCCGCTTCAAATTCGCCTCGCAGCCGCCCTCGGTGATCCTGATGGCCGGGTTGCAAGGCTCCGGCAAGACCACAACATCGGGCAAGCTGGCAGCATGGCTCAAGAAGGGCGGCCATCGGCCCATGCTGGTCTCGGTGGACGTCTATCGTCCGGCGGCCCGCGAGCAGCTCAAGGTCGTCGCCAAATCCATCGAAGCCAAGCTCTACGAGGGCGACCAGAAAGGCGAGACTGCCGGCCCGGCGTTGGTGGCCCGACTCGCTCAGGAAGCCCGCCGCGAGGCGCGCAACACCGGCTGCGACACGCTGATCGTGGACACCGCCGGCCGCCTCCACATCGACGAAGAGCTGATGGGTGAGATGGAGCAGTTGAAGAAGCTCCTCAACCCGAGCGAGATTCTCTTCATCGCCGACGCGATGACCGGCCAGGACGCGGTCAACTCGGCGCAGGACTTCCACTTCCGGCTCGGCCTCACCGGCGTCATCCTGACCAAAATGGACGGCGACGCCCGCGGCGGCGCGGCGCTGTCGATTCGCCACGTCACCGGCCAGCCCATCAAGTTCATCGGCACCGGCGAAAAGCCCGACGCCTTCGAGCCCTTCCATCCCGACCGCATCGTCGGGCGCATCCTCGGCATGGGCGACATGATGTCGCTTATCGAGAAGGCCGAATCGACGCTGGACCGCAAGAAGGGCGAGGAGTTCGCCAAGAAGGCTCTGCTCGGCGACGGCTTCTCGCTCGAGGACTTTCGCGATCAGTTGCGCCAGATCTCCAAGCTCGGCTCCATGGAAAGCATTTTGAAGATGCTGCCTTCGGTCGGCCCCTTCGCCGGGTTGCAGCAAGCGTCAAAGAACGTGGACCAAAAGCAGTTCGTGCGCCTGGAGGCGATCATCAACTCGATGACCCCCAGGGAGCGCCGCAACCACGAAATCATCAGCGGCACGCGCCGCAAGCGCATCGCGGCGGGCAGCGGAACGACCGTACAGGACGTGAACCAGTTGCTGCGCCAATACGCGCAAATGGCTAAAATGTTCAAACAGATGGGCAAAGGCGGCATGGCCGGCAAAATGATGCGCGGCGGCCTCGGCGCCATGGGCATGGGCGGCAAACAACGCTTCGGGCGGTAGAATGATTGGTTAAAGGAGG
>CAZQRX010000006.1:0-58972 GCA_964595845.1 uncultured Occallatibacter sp.
TGAACGGCCTGGGCATTCTACTCACCACAGAGGAGTGCCTGCTCAGCGAGGTGCAGCAACGCAATCCCGGTGTGAGCCGCGCGCAACTGGAGCAGGCTTTTCACGATTTTTTGGGCATTGATCAGGTACTCTGGCTCAATCGCGGCATCGCCGGCGACGACACCCACGGCCACATCGACGACATCGCTCGCTTCGTCGTGCCCACGACCATCGTCGCCGCCGTCGAGCCAAACAAGAATGACCCGAACCACGCGCCGCTGGCCGATAATCTCGTACGCCTCAAGGCCGCGCGCACCCTCGATGGAAAGCAGTTTGAGATTGTTGAGTTGCCGATGCCGCGACCAGTGCTCTTTCGCGGCCAGCGCCTTCCGGCCAGTTACGCCAACTTCTATATCGCCAACGATCTGGTTCTGGTTCCCACCTTCCATGACCCCAACGACCGTGTCGCGCTGAACACACTAGCTAATGTTTTTCCCAACCGCGAAGTCATCGGCATCCACAGCGTCGATTTAGTCTGGGGCCTGGGAACGCTGCACTGCATGACCCAGCAGCAGCCCGCGGCGCTACCATTAAAACAATGATCGACGATCTCCAGGCTATGCAAGCCGCGCTCGATGAAGCCCGCCAATCGGCGGAGGCCGGCGAAGTGCCGATTGGCGCGGTTCTAGTGCGCGAAGGAGCGATCATCGCGCGCGGGCAGAATCGCGTGCTGCGCGACCTGGACCCCACGGCCCACGCGGAGATCGTCGCCCTGCGCGCGGCAGCCGCGTTCGTCGGCAATTATCGCCTGATGGGTTGCACGCTTTATGTAACTCTGGAGCCTTGCGCCATGTGCGCCGGAGCGATGATTCATTCGCGTCTGGACCGTCTGGTCTTCGCTGCCGCCGATCCCAAGGCAGGCGCGGCCGGCTCGGTGCTTTGCGTGCTGAATCACCCGCAGCTTAACCATCAAATGCTCGTGGAACAGGGGATTCTTGCCGATGAGTCGGCGGAGTTGCTGCGCAGTTTCTTCCGCGAGCGCCGATAGGTCTAACTCCGGGTCAGTCTTCTAATTAGTTTCGCTTCCAGCGGCCACTTATCGGCCAACTCGGCATAATTTCCGCTGCGGTAATCGGCGTAGTCGAAGCCGGGAGTCACCGTGCAGCCTAGAAGCGCCACCTTCCCGCCATCCGCCAGCCGCGCGCCCTGCCAAACTCCGGCGGGCACGACGATTTGCACCTGCTGACCGGCCTTCAAATCCTGTCCAAGAGTAAAAAGCGCGGAGCTTCCATCTGGAAAAAGTTGCAGCATTTCCACCGGATCGCCCAGATAAAAGTGAAAGACTTCGTCGGAGGCGAGGACGTGCATCTCCGAGAAGGTTCCCGGCTCCAGCAAATAGTAGATCGCCGTGCCCACGGAGCGTGAGCCGCGCGGAAGCTCGACTCTCTCACGCGCGAGGTACGTCTCGCGGAAGTAGCCGCCCTCGGCTGGATGCGGCTCCAGCTTCAGCAGCGACTTGATCTCATCGGCGGTCATTCTTCCTGATCGTAGCAGCCTGGACCCGCGTAGAATGATCCCATGAAGGTGCAAATGTACGGCGTCTCCTGGTGCGGGGATTGCCGCGCCGCCCGGAAGTTCCTCGCCTCCCACGGCGTCGAGTTCACCGAGATCGACATTGACCGCGACCGGGAGGCCTCGGCCGAGTTGGTGCGCCGCGTCGGTAAGCGGGCCGTTCCGCAATTGGTGATCGACGGCGAGTGGTTCCAGCCCTACAAGCCGGGCCGCGGGCTGCTTGAGGATGAACTCCACGAGAAGCTGGGAATTCCTCGCGCCTGAGTGTCTTCCCCTCGTACAATGAAGAGTTGGAGCAGGGCCGCGGAATGCTGCTCTGGCAAGGAGCTTCCCTTGATCGACCGCTATACTCGCCCGGCGATGGGCCGCATCTGGACCGAAGAGAACAAGTACCGCTGCTGGCTCCAGGTCGAGTCGGCTGCCAGCACCGTTCTGGCCGAAGACGGCGTGATCCCCGCCGACGCCGCCGAGGCGATTGCCACCAAGGCTAGCTTCACCGTCGCCCGCATTCAGGAGATCGAGGCCGAGGTCAAGCATGACGTGATCGCCTTCACGACCGCGGTGGCCGAAACGCTCAAAAACCAGGGGCTCGACGCCGAGTCCCGTTGGTTGCATTATGGATTGACCTCGAACGACATTGTAGACACTGCTCAGGCGCTCCAAGTTGCCGAAGCCTCCGCGCTGCTCCGCGCCGGCCTAATGAGCATGCTCTCCGTCCTTCGCCGCCGCGCCGTCGAGTTCAAGCACACGCCCACCATCGGCCGCACCCACGGCATTCACGCTGAGCCGACGACTTTCGGCCTCAAGCTGCTCAACTGGTACGCCGAGATGGAGCGCAATCTGGCCCGCTTTGACGCGGCAGCAGAGGATATGCGCGTCGGCAAGCTATCCGGCGCCGTGGGCACTTTTGGCCACCTCAAGCCGGAGCATGAAGAAAAAATCTGCGCGCGGCTGGGCCTCAAGCCCGCGCCTGTAGCCACGCAAGTCATCCAACGTGACCGCCACGCGGCGTACATTTCGACGCTGGCCATCATCGCCAGCTCTCTGGATAAGATTGCGGTCGAAGTGCGCCACCTGCAGCGGACTGAGGTGCGCGAGGCCCAGGAGTACTTCAGCGAGAAGCAGAAAGGCTCCTCAGCGATGCCGCACAAGAAGAACCCGATTACCGCGGAGCAGATCAGCGGCCTGGCGCGCGTCCTTCGCGGCAACGCGCAGGCGGCCTTCGAGAACATTCCGCTCTGGCACGAGCGCGACATCTCCCACTCCTCGGTCGAGCGCATCATCTTCCCCGACTCGACGATTCTGGTGGATTACCTGCTGGCCAAAACCACCGACCTGATCGACCGCCTGCTGGTCTATCCCGAGCGCATGAAGAAGAACCTGGAAAGCACCGGCGGGCTGATCTTCAGCGGCCAGTTGCTGCTCGATCTCTCCGAGGCCGGCATGATGCGCGAGGACGCTTATAGGCTGGTGCAGGTCCTCGCCGTGCGCTCGTGGAAAGAAGACCTGATCTTCCGCGACGAAGTGGCCAAGGACGCAGCGATCACCGCGCTGCTGACTCCAGAGAAGCTCGCCCGCACCTTCGATTACACGCGCCAGTTGGGCAATGTGGACGCGATCTTTCGGCGGGTATTAGGCGAGTAAAGTCGGAGGTCAAAATGCGACTTGAAGAGTTCAATCTTGACATCGCTGCAATAGTAATGGCTCCGTTGGTTAGGAATTATCCCGAGCCGGACTGGGTCGCTGCTAAAGATTCGGGGATACTGCCTGAATCCGTTTTTACTCTGTATACGAGATCGAGTTATTTGTCTTTCGGAGCAGCACCAACCTTCCTATCGGATAAAGACTATTTTCTGTTCAGTTATTTTGGTCTTGTGCTTAGAAGCATCAAGGACTGCCTACTAGAAGCAGACACCGAGCTTCAAGCATTCGTTAAGGCACAGGGAAAAGGCTACGATCCAGAAAAGCCCCTTAGGGATGAAGAGTGGGACGCTGCGGCCGATGCCATGGCGCGACGGAACTTCCAGTTGCTGCTAATGTCTCTACTTGCCAGCCTAGACGGAGCAGCTGATTTGGTTGCGTTATTCTTGACAGACTCGATTAAGGGTTTAGTAGTAGGAAAAGCAGCTTTCTCAACGATTGAGGCTTGGCTCCGCTACCCGGTGCCAAATTCCCATCTCGTGATTACGCCTCAACAGCAAAAGCTAGAGGATCTGTACCAACGAATTGAGCCGCTTGTCTGCACTCAGGGCGAAGAACAAGATTGGCTCAAATTCGCACGTATTCTAAGGAACAAATCGGCGCACATGAAGAATAGTATACGTTATTCAGTGTTTCCGCATTCTGATAAGAACCTGTATACATTCCTACCAGCGCACTGGCCATATCTTTGGGAGCAACATTTGCATACTGATGGAACGGTACCTCCAGCAGGTTTTAAGCCGATGCCACAACTCTTTCTAGACATACTAATTCATCAGGATATCGTTTCCTATGCACATGATCTTCGAAACAGGATAACGACGCTCTTAGGAGAAACCTTAGCAGAAGTTGATGCAATGTACATTGAATTCCAGAACTTTCCTCAAAACAAAGCGGCTCTTTCACAATTAGTCGACAACTTCGAAGCAAC
This sequence comes from uncultured Occallatibacter sp., assembly GCA_964595845.1. GTDB lineage: Bacteria > Acidobacteriota > Terriglobia > Terriglobales > Acidobacteriaceae > Telmatobacter. Next base: position 4,184 of record CAZQRX010000006.1, read on the forward strand.
TGGTTTTAGGGCGTTCCGGGAAAGTAGCCAATCGCCGCCTCGATTAGGTACTTAGCATCGGATACAAAAAGGAGTTCACTTAAAATGGAAGCTGCCAACCTCACCATAGCAATCACCGGCGCATCGGGAGCGGTCTTTGGCCGCGAGATGCTGCGCGCGCTGGAGGCCGATGAGCGCGTTGCCCGCGTGCATTTTGTCGCATCGGAGAACTCGCTGCGGGTGCTGGCTGAGGAGCTGGGCCTTTCCGGCCGCCACGATCTGCTCGATAAGCTGCTCGACGCACCGCCCACGAAGACCGTACAGCACTCGGACGCGGACATTGGCGCGGCGATTGCCAGCGGTAGTTATCCATCGAATGGAATGATTATCCTGCCCTGCTCGATGGGCACGCTGGCGGCCATCGCCCACGGCCTGGCCAACTCGCTCATCGCCCGCGCCGCCGACGTCACGCTTAAAGAGCGCCGTCCGTTGATTCTCTGCGTGCGCGAGACGCCTTTCAATCGCATTCATCTGCGCAATATGACGCTGGCCTCCGAAGCCGGCGCGGTGATCTTCCCCTGCATTCCGGCCTTCTACAACAAGCCCATCGACTCCACCGAGATGGCCCGCCAGTTCGTCTACCGCGTGCTGGCGCATATCGGCCTGCCGCAGCCGGGGGCTTATGTTTGGAAGGCGGAAGAGTAGCGGGCAAGTTACATGGCCTTGATTTTATTTGACATTCACCCCGCCCCCCGTGGATACTATTTTCATGTTGAACTCAAGGAATCACGGAATTGCGGCTATGGCTATGTGTATGTGCATGGCGTGCGGACCGGTCCGTGGGTCTCTTGAGAGGCAAATGCGCTAAGCGCAACCGATCTTGAAGTCAGGCGGCCCGGGTCCACAGGATTCGGGCCGTTTTGCTTGATTGGCGCGGCCCGGAATCAGTCTTTGCCGCGCACCGAAACCGAAGCACAGAACCCAGAAGGAGAACGCAATGTCCGAAGCCAAGCAGCATCTTGCCACCCTCGCCGTTCATGCCGGTCAAACCCCTGACCCCACCACCGGTGCACGCGCTGTACCCATCTACCAGACCACCTCCTACGCCTTTCAGGACGCGGACCACGCCGGACGGCTTTTTGCTCTCAAGGAGTTCGGCAACATCTACACGCGCATCATGAACCCCACCACCGACGTGCTGGAGAAGCGCGTGGCGGCGCTGGAGGGCGGAGTGGCGGCGCTGGCCGTGGCCTCAGGGCAGGCGGCGGAGACGCTGGTGGCCACGACGCTGGCCGCGGCCGGAGATGAGATCATCTCCACGACCTCGCTTTACGGCGGCACCTATAACCTCTTCCACTACACGCTGCCCCGGTTGGGCATTACCGTCAAGTTTGTCGATGCGGACGACTTCGACGGCCTGCGCGCGCTGATCAACGACAAGACGCGGGCGATTTACACGGAGACGCTGGGCAACCCCAAGCTGGACGTGGTGGACATCGAGAAGCTGGCCACCATCGCCCACGAATACAAGCTGCCGCTGGTGATCGACAACACCTCGGTCTCGCCGGCTCTGGTCCGTCCCATCGAGTGGGGCGCGGACATTGTGGTCAATTCGGCCACTAAGTTCCTGGGCGGCCACGGCACCTCGATCGGCGGCGTGATCGTGGACGCGGGCAAATTCGACTGGGCCGCTTCCGGGCGCTTCAAGGACTTCACCACGCCAGACCCGTCCTACCACGGCCTGGTTTACACCGAAGCCTTCGGGCCGTTGGCCTTCATCCTCAAGGCGCGGGTGCAGGGACTGAGGGACACCGGCGCGGCGCTCTCGCCCTTCAACGCATTCCTGATTCTGCAAGGAATCGAGACGCTGCACCTGCGGCTTGAGCGCCATAGCGAGAACGCACTGGCGGTGGCCAGGCACCTGGAGCAGCATCCCGGCGTCGCGTGGGTCAACTATCCCGGCCTGGAATCCAGCCAGTATTTTGAGCGTGCGAAGAAGTATCTGCCCGATGGCAAGGGCGGGCTGGTCACCTTCGGCATCAAGGGCGGCTACGAGGCGGGCAAGACGCTGATCAACTCGCTGAAGCTCTTCTCGCTGCTGGCCAACATCGGCGACGCCAAGTCGCTGGTGATTCATCCCGCCTCGACGACGCACGCGCAGCTCTCGCCGGCCGAGCAGGCCGATACCGGCGTGACTCCGGAGCTGGTGCGGCTCTCGGTGGGCATCGAAGATATCCGCGATATTCTGGCAGATCTCGACCAGGCGATCCTGGCGGCCAACGGAGAGAGCGCGGCATGAAAAGCGCGGGGGACGGTGCGTGTAGCACAATAGGAATCATGAGTGAAACCCGAGCCGGGACAGGAAGCTCGCCGCCCGCGAAGCCGTTTCTGTCGCCTACCTACGAAGGCGACTTTGTGCTGAACGAGCCATTATCGCTGGAATGCGGGCGCGCGTTGGTCGGCGTTACGCTGCATTACGCGGTCTATGGCCGGCTGAACGCAACCAAGGACAACGCCGTACTGGTCTGCCATGCACTGACCGGCTCGGCGTTGGTGGGTTCCTGGTGGCCGGAGATCTTCGCCCCCGGCGCGGTGCTCTCGCTGGATCACGACTTTGTGATCTGCATCAATATGCTGGGTTCCTGTTACGGCTCCACGGGCCCCGGCTCCGTCAACCCGGAAACAGGCAGCATCTACGGTCCTGACTTTCCGCTGGTTTCCATCCGCGACAATGTACGCGCGCAGGCCAAGCTGCTGGACTCGCTGGGCATTCGGCGGCTGCGGCTGGTTCTGGGCGGCTCCATAGGCGGCATGCAGGCGCTGGATTGGGCCATCCACGACCCCCAGCGCGTGCAGCGCGCGCTTATCATCGGCGCGACGCCGCTTTCGGCGATGGGGCTGGCGCTCAACCACTTGCAGCGTCAGGCAATCCTGCGCGACCCGGAGTGGAAGGGTGGCCGCTATCGGCCGCAGCGCCCTCCACGCAACGGGCTGGCCTTTGCGCGCCAGATCGCCATGCTCAGCTACAAATCCTCGGAGCTCTTCGACGAGCGTTTTGGCCGCAAGCCGAACCGCAACGGGGAGAACCCGTGGGACGCAGACGTCAAGCAGGGCGGCCTCGGCCTCATTGGAGGGCGCTTCGACATTGCCGGCTACCTCGACCACCAGGGAGAGCGGTTCATCGACCGCTTTGACGCCAACTCCTATCTGGCTATTCTGCGCACCATGGACATCTGGGATCCGCAGCGAGGATACTCCTCGGCAGCCGAGGCCTTTGGCGGGATTCGCGCCCGCCTCAGCTTTGTCGGAATAAGCTCCGACTGGCTCTTTCCTACCCAGGCCGTGCGCGACTTTGCCTATACCATTCGCGCGGCTGGCGTTCAGGCCGATTACCGGGAGATGACCAGCGCCCACGGCCACGACGCCTTCCTGGCCGAACAGGCTGAACTGGTGAGGTTGCTGCAATAGAAGCAGGGGTCACGGATCTGGGGTCTGGGGTAAGGGAACTGTTTTCCCGGCTTCGGTGTCTAATCGGTTATGGGTCCGAGTGAGCATCCAATCCGGGGAGCGGGGAACCGGGGTCAGAATGTGTTTTTGGCTCTTGACAACCTCCAAATCCCGTTAATAAGCTCGCTATTCCCTGTTCCTTATTCCCTATTCCCTGTTTTTTTTACATCTCCACTTGTCACAAACAGCGTCGCTTTCTATAATCCATCCAACACCGCCTTGAAAGCCGTGGTATCTTTGAATCGATGCCCCGGTGCTCGGTCGCCCCAAGGGACGGTTGCGCATTCAGTGAGCGAGTGGTTGAACATTGATCTCCATTTTGGCAATTCCCAGGAGTACTAAATGAAGAAGTTAATTTTCGCGTCTGTGTTGGCATTGGCGAGCGTCAGCCTCGTTTCCGCGCCCATGCTTCGTGCCCAGGATTCGATCATTATCAAGGATCCGGCAGAGTTCAACACCTATCAAATGGCCACATCGCAGGCCGATCCAAAAGCCAAAGCCGCGGCTTTGGAGAGCTTTTTGACGGCTTACCCGCAGAGCGTCGTCAAGAACTCTGTGCTCGATTCGCTGATCGATACCTACCAGGGTCTGCAGGATGCCGACAAGACGCTCAGCGCGGCAAGCCGCTTGCTTCAGGTGGACCCCGGCAATATGAAGGCCATTTTCATGTCGGTCCTCATCAAGAAGAGCCAGTGCGCCAAGACCCAGGATGCGCAGACTTGCGACGATGCCGGGGTGCTCGCTGGGAAGGGTCTAGCAGCTGTCAAGCCTGCCGCTACATCCGACGCTGACTGGAAGAAGCTGACCAGTGGAACCTATCCGGTCTTTCATTCGGCGCTCGCTTTGGACGACATTGTCTCCAAGAAGGACATCAAAGCCGGGATCTCTGAATACCGCACCGAACTGATGCTTTATTCGCCCGAGCAGACCACCACCTGGCCTTCGCAGGGACTGTGGGATACGCTGCAACTGGCGGAAGCCTACACCAAGCCGGAAGCCAAGGCTGCGGATGATAAGCCTCTGGTGCAGGCGGTCTGGTTCTATGCGCGTGCGTGGAACTATGCCACGCCGATCAAGGCACAGATCGAAAAGAAGATGAACTACTACTACCAGAAGTACCACGGCAATCTGGACGGCTTGAGTGATGTGAAAGCCCAGGCGGCGGCTACGCTCTTCCCGACAGGCGCCTACGTCCTCCCCCCCGCGCCGACTCCTGCTCAGCTTGCCAAAAAGGCGATTATGGAAACTCCTGACCTGAGCAAAATGGCCCTGGTCGACACCGAGTTCATCCTGGCCAACGGAGACAAGGAAGACACCGACAAGCTGTGGGCCGTCCTGCAGAATCAGGTTACGCCGGTCCCGGGAATTGTCATCGATGCCAGCGCATCGGTGATCAAGGTTGCCGTGACCCAGGATGCCAAGGATAACAAGATTGCCGACTTCATCGTCAACATGAAGAAGCCCCTGGCAGACAAGGATATTCCCGCGGTTGGCTTCGAATACAAGATTCCGCCGGCGACTGCGCTGGTGGGAACCTATGACACCTTCACCCAGGTACCAGCCACGGCTATTTTGGCGCAAACCGCACAGATCGTGTTGCGCGACGGAGAAATCCAGTTGGAGAAGAAGAAGCCTGCCGGCCCTGCGCACAAACCGGCAGCCGGGCACAAGCCGGCAGCGCATTGATTGCTGAACGGGCCGGCTGAACGTCTGATCATTTTCTCGCCGCCGGAACTGGCAAGCTCCGGCGCGTTTTACCCTCCTCCTGGGCCATCATGGGCAGCCTCCGTCAGGCTGCCCTTTTTCTGTTTACTCATAACCTCGAACAATGATCTGCCCCACGCAGTAGGGGTAAGCTACTGGAAGCATGGAACGATTCATAATCCACCCCGACGGGCACTCTGGTGATGCCGTCCGTCCAATGGCGGCGCCGTGATTCTGTTTACCGATGTTTCGGCGATTCCACGGCCGATGCAGTGGACCATAACCTTCGACAGAAAGGCACGCGGCTGAAGGCCACGCATACAGCAGCGCCAAAATCAAGAGGAGAGGCTGTTCAGAAAACTTCGGTCGAGGTCCAGGGAAAACCCGTCCAGCAATGGCATTAGCCTCTGAGGGACATTTTTCCTCTCCGGCGAGCGATAAGCGAGCGATTGGCCCACCGCAGGTGGCCGCTTCGTTGTATACTCCAACCCGTATGCAAGTTTTTGTGATTCTTCCCGCTGCGGGGCTGGGAACCCGGATGGCCGGGCCGCAGCCCAAACAGTTTCTCATCCTCGATGGGCTTCCCATCCTGATCCATTCGCTGCGCGCCTTTGCCGCGGTCCAGCGGGTGACGGCGATCTATGTGGCCGTGCGCCAGCCGGAGATGGAGCGCGTCCAGGCCCAGATCGCCGAGTATGGCTTCAGCGCCCGCGTTCACGTCGTCGAAGGCGGCGACCACCGCCAGGAGTCGGTATCCCACGCACTGGCCGCCCTGCCCGCAGAGCCGGACGACATTGTTCTGGTTCACGATGCCGTCAGGCCGCTGATTGACGCGGCCACCATCGACAGGACCATCGACGCGGTCCTCCAGCACGGGGCGGCTATCGTCGGAATGCCGGCTGTGGACACCATCAAACAGGTGGAGCGGACCGCCCACGGAGCGCTGGTTACCTCCACCATTCCGCGCGAGTTTATTGTGCTGGCGCAGACGCCGCAGGGCTTTCGCTATGGACTCCTGCAGAGCGCCTTCGCCGAGGCTATGGCGGACGGATTTATCGGCACCGACGAGGCCTCGGTCGTCGAGCGCGCGGGGCACGCGGTCGCCGTGGTCCATGGCTCTCCAGTGAATTTGAAGATTACCCAACCGGGAGATCTGGCGTTGGCTGAATTCTATCTGCGCCAGCGCGCCCGCTGAGGTCGGCTGAATGAAATGAAATCGCCGCAGATTAGCTCGATAGAACAGGCACGGTAACCATGGAAACACGAATCGGATTCGGCTATGACTCGCACGTCTTCAAGGCGGGCGTGCCGCTGCGCATCGGCGGGCTCGCGCTGGACCACCCGGAGGGCCTGGCCGGCCACTCCGACGGCGACGTGCTGCTGCACGCTATCACCGACGCGCTGCTGGGCGCCATCGCCGCCGGTGACATCGGCACTTTTTTCCCGCCCGGCGACCCGCGCTGGAAGGACGCCGACTCGGCCATCTTTCTCAACCTGGCCATGGAGACCCTGCAGCGCGCCGGCTACCGCATCGTGAACATCGACACCACGCTGATTCTGGCCGCGCCCAAGATCGCCCCCCTCTCCACCGAGATGCGCGCCCGCGTCGCCGACCTGCTCAGCCTGGGCACCGATCAGGTGAGCATCAAAGCCAAAACTCCCGAGGGGATGAACCTCGACCACGTCGCCCAATGCCACGCCGTCGTCCTGGTCGAACGCGTGATCGAACCCGAAGAGCTGAAGAGCATGAGCGCCGTCATCGAAAGCCAGCGCCAGCTCGAAGACGTCGTCGAAGACCTGATCAGTTCCGTCCACGGCATCCCCAAAAAGCGCGGCGGCCTGGTCTACGACACCGAGGACATTACGTAAGACAGGGAACAGGGATCAGGAAGGTAGGTTGAAAGTGGTTGCTGCGAGGGCGAAGAATAAAGCATTGATTGGCATAGCGGGGGTTTTCCATGTCTCGATGGAGCTAACCCTGCGAGGCATCATCGCTTTACCAACAATCCGGAATACGGCCGGGTATGACATCATCGCCACAACTCAGGATGGAACTCGTCATGCAAACATCCAGGTGAAAACGTCGGGACGGTGGGTTAACTCTTGACCCATTTGCGAGAAGATTGAAAGCGTCAAGGACGGGCCTAATGATTACTATGTCGTTCTCCGCCGAAGCCGAAAGAACGATGCCTTTGAATGCTTTATGTTGAAAGGCAACCAAATGAAGAAGTGGCTGGTGGGAGAGGAGAATTATATTAGGGCGAATGGGCTAGTACGAAAGTTTGCCCGGTGCCTGAATTTTGATAAGGAAGGAAAAGAGGCCGATCTATTTCAGAAGCAATGGAAGGATTGGCTCCTTGAGTGATGTCCTTGCCTGATATACCACGCTACACCGTGCCCCATCCTTTCCGCTTTTTTTGCGGAAAGGTTGGGAATCGACGCTATATTCCCCGATGAAATCTAAGAGCCTTAAATTTTCTTGGACATGGCGCATTACAAATGCGGAACTTGGTAGCGCAAAATCTGCTCATCGACAGTGACGAGAACCAGTCCCTCAAAGTGCGCCTGCGCCACAAGCAACCTGTCAAATGGATCGCGATGCAGCGGTGGAAGCCCTCCGGCCCATTCGGCGTGTTCGACGGTGATGGGAAGGGACCGGAATCCATGAATCTCGATGGATCTTCCAACCGCTCCCCCAAAGACCAACTTTCCCGAAGCCCGTTTAATGGCGATCTCCCAAACGGTCACGGCACTGACGAAGACCTCATTCTGAGGCAAGGCAATGGCCGAGTGAAAGGACTCCGGCAATTTGGGATCATCCGAGTCCCACCACAGAAAGGAATGCGTATCGAGCAGCAGTTTCATTCTCTATAACCCAAAATCCTGAAGTACATCCTCCGGCAGCGGAGCGTCAAAGTCGTCGGCGATATAGGTAATCCCCAACAAATTCCGCCCGGATATACGCGGTTGCTTAGGCTCCTCCGCCAGAGCAACCAACCGCGCCTTAGGCTTGCCCCCCTTGGCAATCACGAATTCCTCGCCGGTAGCAACACGCTCTACCAGGCTGGAAAGTTTAGTCTTCGCTTCATACAGATTTACTTGTGTGCTAGCCATTACTGCCTCCATCACCGAAGGGATTATCTTCGGCTTCGCTCTGAAAATACTCCAGCGGTATGTCCTCATAAAAGGACTCAGGGAGTTTGGCCAACCCCAGCAGATTCTGCCCCCAAGGCAGCGGTTCCGCAACCTGATCCGGGGCCGAAGCAGCAGATAATTTTGCCATTGTCTTGCCTGCCTTGGCAATCAAGATTTCCTCGCCTTTGGCAGCTCGCTCCACCAGGCTGGAAAGATGCGTCTTCGCTTCGTATAAATTCACTTGTGTGCTAGCCATTATTGCCTCCCTCGCCGAAGGGATTATTTTCGTCCTCATCCTGAAAATACTCCAGCGGAATGTCCTTCTCCCAATCGTCGGAATGAAAGGCAATTCCGAACACGTGTTGCCCAAATTTCCGCAGCGGCTCCGGCTTCCCTGCCGTCTCCTCCGTTTCAGGCAACTCGTTCGAATTCGCATTCATGGCGAATCCCCTTCACTTCAATCATGGGCCGATTCACCAGTTTGGTCAAGTTGGTCAAGCTGTGCGCTTTTAGAATCAGGCTGGCCTATCACCTGTCAGGTCTGGAAAGACTGACGCGGCCAGCGCACCCGCCCCCATTCGCGTTACGATTCAGATGAGCAATGACTTCCGACTCCACTCCGTCCGTTGCCCTGCCCACCGGCCCGCGAGGCCGCTTTGCCACCGTCTGCCGCGTCCTCGACGAAGCCATCGCCGCGCGCGCCTTTCCCGGCTGCGCCTTCGGAGTGCTGGCTGGCAATGAAGTTGTGCTCATGGACGCGCGGGGCCGCTTCACCTATGACGAAGCCTCCCCCGCCGTCACTCCGGAGACCGTCTGCGACGTAGCCAGCATCACCAAGGTTGCCGCGACCACCGCCGCGGCGATGCTGCTCCACCAGCGCGGCCTGCTGCGCCTGGAAACGCCCCTGGGTGAGCTGCTGCCCGGCTTTTTGGAGGGCCGCGCCGTGGGCGACGCTGCACGCCGTGTGACATTGCGCCATCTGCTGGCCCACAGCTCCGGGCTGCCGGGCTACGTCGAGTTCTTCCGCGCCGCCGCCACACCCGAGGCGCTCCTGAAAGCCTGCCTGGAGCTGCCGCTCAAAGCCGAGCCGGGCACGCAATCGGAGTACTCCGATCCCGGCTTCATTTTGCTGGGTAAGGCGCTGGATGTGCTGACCGGCGAGAGCCTCGCGCCCTGGCTCCAGCGTGAAGTCTTTCAGCCGCTGGGCTTGACGGCGACGAGCTTTTGCCCTCCCGCCGAGGCGCGAAGTCTCATTCCGCCCACCGAGAATGACGCCACCTTCCGCCATCGCGTGATTCAGGGTGAGGTCCAGGATGAAAACGCCTGGCTTCTTGGAGGCGTAGCCGGTCACGCCGGGCTGTTTTCCAATGTGCCCGGCCTGCTGTGCTTTGCCCGCGAGATTCTTGCCGCGGCTTCCAACTCCGGCGAGGCTCGCCTCTTTGACGCGGTGACGGTCAATCTCTTTGCCCAGAGGCAAAGCCCGCCGGGATCTTCGCGGGCGCTGGGTTGGGATACGCCTTCTCCGGATTCCACCTCCGGTCGTTTCTTCTCACAACAATCTATCGGGCACCTTGGGTTTAGCGGCTGCTCGCTATGGATCGACCGGGAAGCCCGGGTAGCCGTTGTGTTGCTCAGCAACCGCACCTGGCCCGACCGGAAGAGCCGCCTGATTCGCCAGATTTGGCCCGTCTTTCACGACGCCATTCGCGAGGCGTTATAACCATTCCGCAATATTGATCGGCTGGTTCGAAAAACAGCACCGGTGGTCGGGCCCGAAGGCCATCGGCAAGGTGGTTCAAGTGCGCGAAACAGCGGAGAAACCCACGACAGAAACTGCCTACTACCTGTTCAGCCGAGTCCTGTAGCCAAAGCGGTTCAACCAAATGGTTCGATAGCACTGCGGAATCGCAAACAGCCTGCATTGGCGGCTCGACGTGGTGATGAACGAGGATTAGGACAGGACGCGTATGTGGCACGGGCCGCACAATCTGGCGGTTCTTCGCTATATGACCATCAATGCCATGTAGAATGAAGGATCAAAAGGCTCCCTGCGACAAGTTCAAACGCGCGGGATGGGACGACGACTTCCTTTACAAGCTCCTCGAGTTGTTTTGAAATGCGATTGCCTGGACCACCCGCTCACATGAAGGACGTTATCAGGAGGTTATGTGATATTGTATGAACCTCCTTCCCACACTGCGTAGCCTCAAGGTGGGTTATAATAAGCTGTTCGAGGCAAAAAAATGATTCCACTCAGTTCAGTCGTCAAAGCGGCCGCAGCCGTAGTTGCCGCAAGGACCTTCTCCAAAGGAAATGCTGACGGAAGTGCTCACGGTGGACGTTTAACAGACAGATCTGCCCGGCCTGACCCTGAATCCACCCCGCCGCCCCTCTTCCCGTGGTCTCGCTCTGGTGATTCGGACGGCAAGTGAAAGGATGGGCAGATAAAATGCGAAGTATCGACGGGCGGGAATACTACGACGATTACGAGGGCTGCAACTTCCGCAACACCATCGTAAACCTTTCACGTGGGAAATGCTGTTGCAATCCTAACTGTCCGCGCGGCAACCCTCGTTTTGGACTCTGGGATCGAATCCTTTTGCAATGGGAGGCGGGGGGATGCCCAGCCTTCTACGGTTGCAGCATAGAATGCGAGCGCGAGCTTTTAGCATTGCGTGTGAAGTACCCTCCTGGCTTTGCCGTGTGAAGGTGTGCGGCGAGGCCATGGCCCGAAGGGTGGAATGGGCTTGGGGTTGAATGAATACGCGCGTCTGATGCGGTGGTGGCGCGTCGAGGCGACGTTGTACAACCCCCTACTCTTTATTTTAGGCAAGCTGCCGGTGGCCCGGCTCTCGAGGCGAACGCTATCCCAATACTGACGGTGACCAGTGGCCCATGCCTCCTCTCTATCCCCGGATCCACTCAATTCATTGCGTTTTCTCTCCCCGAGTTGACCGATTTGCAGATACAATAAAAACTCGGGGACTGACGCGATGCTAACCAGTTCGACGATGCAGGAGACAGCCGGCGCCCAGGGAATCGAACCCCGGAAAGACCAGGCCTCCCTGCTTCAGCAATTGACAACCGAGAGCCAGAACGAAGCCTCTCAAGGCTTTGACACCAAATCCGCGCTGGAGATCGCCCGCATCATCAACCACGAGGACGCGAAGGTTGCCGCGGCGGTCAAGAAGGCGATTCCGGAGATTGCGCTGGTCATCGACCAGGTGGCGCGCAGCCTGCGCGAGGGCGGCCGGCTGATCTACGTCGGCGCAGGCTCCAGCGGGCGCATCGCCGCTCTGGACGCCTCCGAATGTCCGCCCACTTATTCGACGGCTCCCGGACAGGTGCAGTACATCATGGCCGGCGGACCCAAGGCGCTAGCCTCGGCCGTCGAGGTCAACGAAGACTCCGAAGAGCTGGGCCAGCGCGACATCGCCCGCCGCCGCCCCACGCGCAAGGATGTTGTAGTGGGCGTCTCCGCCTCCGGCCGCACTCCCTACGTTGTGGCCGCTGTGGCTTATGCCCGCGCCCGCGGCGCCCACACCGCCGCCGTTACCTGCAATCACGAGACCCCTCTGGCCGCGGCCACCGACATCACCATCATTGCCGACGTCGGTCCCGAGGTCATCTCCGGCTCCACGCGCTTGAAAGCCGGCTCCGCCCAGAAGATGATTCTGAACATGATCACCACCGGCGCCATGACCCGCCTGGGCTACGTCTATGAAAACCTGATGGTCAACGTGCACATGCAGAACTCCAAGCTGACCGAGCGCGGCATCCGCATCCTGATGTGCGCCTGCAAAATCGACCACGAGGCCGCGGTGCAGATCATCAAGAGCGCCGGCCGCAGCGTCCCCGTGGCGCTGGTGATGCTAAAGGCCAAAGTCGACAAGCCGGAGGCCGTCCGCCGCCTCGCCAAATCCGACGGCAACGTCCGCCTCGCCATCGAGGACAATGTGCTGGAGCTGTAGAGAAATCTGCGACTCAGCGCGTTGTCCTCGACAACTTTCCAATCGCATCGGTCACAATCCCCGGCGTCAGCACCTCGGGCAGGAGCCGCGGACTCATTTCTCCCGAAGCGTAGAGCGCGTAAGCGGGCACTCCGCTGCGGCCCAGGGCCGTCAGGGCTTGCGTGATCGCCTCGTCGTGGCGTGTCCAGTCGGCGCGCAGCAGGGCGACGTTAGCCGCCTGGAAGGCTTGCTTCACCTGCGGTTGATTCAGAGCCACGCGTTCGTTCACCTGGCAGCTCAGGCACCAGGCTGCGGTAAAGTCTACAAAAACCGGGCGGCCCTGGGCTTGATAAACCACTAACAGTTGCGGCGACCACGGCTCCCATGCGCCGGCAACAGCGGAATCCAACCCCGTTGTTCCTGTTGGTTCTATTGATGCTCTTACGTCTCCAACCAGCCTCTGCCCGCAGACGTCCAGAGCGATGACTCCGAGCAGTAACAACACCGCGACCGCTGTGGCCCAGCGTTTCGCCGGCCAGCGGCCCAGGAACCATCCAGCGATGGCCAGCAATAAGAAGCTCGCCAGCAGCGCGGCCAGCACACTGGCTCCGTATGCCTGCGCCAGTACCCAGGCCAGCCAGATCACCGTGGCGAAGATCGGCACGGCGACGGCCTGGCGCAGCACCTCCATCCACGCGCCGGGCTTGGGCAGCAGGCGCGTCCAGGCCGGTTGCAGCGTGAGCGCCACATAAGGCGCGGCCAGCCCCAGCGCGAGCGCCGTAAAGACGGCAAAGGTGACCGCCGAGGATTGAGCCAACGCATAGCCGATGGCCGCTCCCATGAAGGGCGCGGTGCATGGCGTCGCCACCACCACGGCCAGTACGCCGGTAAAGAAGCTGCCCGTGTAGCCTTGCTTCTGGGCCAGCGAACCACCCGCGCTGGTCAGCGTCAGGCCGATCTCGAATTGCCCGGCCAGCGAAAGACCCAGGAAGAAGAGCAGCCCGGCCATCAGCGCCAGAAAAACCGGCGACTGGAATTGGAATCCCCAGCCCAGCGTGGCTCCCGCCGCGCGCAACCCCAGCAGCACGCCGACCAGCGCCCAGAAGGAGATAAGAATCCCCACTGCATAAACTAGCCCATGCGCGCGCAGTTTCGCCCGCTCCTCATTACCGGAGTTGACCAGCGCGAGGCCTTTCAGAAACAGCACAGGGAACACGCAGGGCATGAGATTGAGAAGCAAGCCGCCGAGAAAGGCAAGGCCGGATACTCTCATGAGCCTCGTCCAAAAACCAGCTGACCCTGGCCCCGTCGAAGAATTGACTGCCCCGTTGAAGGGTACGGACTGGTAGGCCGGGGCTTTAGCCCCGGCAACAGGAGCGCCAGAATCAGCCGGGCCTTTAGCCCCTGAGGCTTGCTCTCCTGATCCTTGGCCTCCTGCCGCACTTTGAGATACGGCCGTCACCCCCGGCGGCAGCGTGACAATTTCATACGCTCGTCCGCCGGAAAGCTCCAATACCCCCTTCAACTGTTTGGGATTTGCTGTGAGGCTCGCGTCTTTCTTCAGGTCAAGAATCAATCCATTCGCGGTAGGCGTGAGCTTTTGCGGGGCAGGATTGTCGATAATGTCCTGCTCTTCAGGGAAAAACTCGGCGGATTGCTCTCGTTTACCGGTTTGGACTGTGAGCCGAAAACCCTCCTTTGTTGTTTGGAAAACTGCGCGGTCGTTTGGCGGCAGCGCGTCAGGGAGTAGAACAGCCAGACGTTTCCATATCTCCGCGCCCGGCCCATCATCCGGTTCAACCGCAGGGGCGGTCGCGAGAATCTTCTGCGTGATTTCGAGATCCGCTTTGCCCGGAATGCAGCTCCCGCGGCAGACTAGCCAATCGACTTTGGCATGCAGAACCGCTGTTCCCGGTTTCACCGATTTTGCAATCACCAGCCGGAACGGGAAGAGGACTTCATTTTCGTAGCCGTAGTCCATCAACGGCCCGAGCGGCAGCCGCTGCGGCGCAGTGAACTGCAACGGCTCAGCAGCCATTCCTTCGGGAAGCGTCCAGTGAAGATGCGGCGGTTCGCCAGCATCGCCCGGATTCTTCCAATAGACGTGCCAGCCCGGCTCCAGTTTGAAGTAGAGGCCTCCATGATCGCCCGCGCCCGGAAAGAGTTGCGCGTTGCGAAAGACAAGCTGCACATGCACATGGTCCGTATCAAAAGAACTCGACACCGCCCGCGTGGGCAAGCTCGCGGCAAGCAGCAACGACAGCATAAAGATCAAACGGGAAAGGCGCATGGGGAGAACTTTGACTCCTCAACTGTTGGACTCAGTCTACCGGACAAAGGACGCAAGGATAGGGCGCGAGCATTCTATTCCCTATTCCCTATTCCCTATTCCCTACTCCCTATTCCCTGTTTCTACACTTCCAGGTCGTCGTCCGGCTCGGCGGCGACGGCGGTGCCACGGCGCTTGGCTAGAAGATAGCCGCGCAGGAACGGCTCCAGGTAGCCGTCCAGCACCTTGTCCACGTCGCCCACTTCGACCTTGGTGCGATGGTCCTTGGCCATGCGATAGGGCTGCAGCACGTATGAGCGGATCTGTGAGCCGAAGTTGATCTCCAGCTTCGAGTCTTCCAGCTTCTTGGTGACGGCGCGCTTCTTGTCGAGTTCATATTCATAGAGCCGCGAGCGCAGAATCTTCATCGCCTTCTCGCGATTCTTGTGCTGACTGCGTTCGTTCTGGCAGCAGACGACGATGCCCGTGGGCAGGTGGGTCATGCGCACAGCGGAATCGGTAGTATTCACGTGCTGGCCGCCCTTGCCGCCGCTGCGGTAAGTATCGATGCGCAGGTCTTCCACCTTCACGTCTACATTGATTGTCTCGTCGATCTCGGGCGAAACATAGACCGAGGCAAACGAAGTGTGCCGCCGCTTGGCCTGGTCGAAGGGCGAGATGCGCACCAGCCGGTGCACGCCGCTCTCGCCGGCCAATTGCCCAAAGGCGTACTCGCCGATAATCGTGAACGTAGCGGACTTGATACCCGCCTCTTCACCATCCTGATAGTCGTTCATCTCGGTCTTGAAGCCCTGCTGCTCGGCCCAGCGCAGATACATGCGCAACAGCATCTCGGCCCAATCCTGGCTCTCTGTGCCGCCTGCGCCCGGGTGCACGGTGACGATGGCGTTCATCGCGTCGGCCTCGCCGTTGAGCATCGTCCGGGCTTCGAGCTCTTCGTTGAATGTGGCCAGCGCCTTGATCTCGCTTTCAATCTCGCCGAGGACATCTTCGCCCTCGCGGGCCAGCTCGATGTAGGTCTCGACCTCGCCGGTGCGGCGCACGAGCTCCTCATCGTCGGAGACCATGACCTCCAGGCGCTTTTTCTCGCGCATCAGAGGCTTGGTCGCGTTGGGATTGGACCAGAGGGCCGGATCGGCCAGCTTGTTTTCTATTTCGGCGAGTTCCCTGCGGATGCGAGCAGGGTCAAAGATACTCCCGCAGGTCGCGCACTTGATCGCGGACGGGAGCGTAAGCGAATTCGAGATCGTTCAACGACATGGCTTGGCTCTTAAGACCTGACTTTGGGTTGAAGTGTGAAGCTGCATACTCTCGACTGATCTAGAATATCATTGTGCAAGTTTCAGCGTGACCGTTTGTTTTCGACGCGCAATGGAAGCAATCCGGGGTTAGCCAGATATGGACTACCCGCCAAGCTGTCTCTTGGACCTGAATTTGTCTTATGAGCATTGCAATCCATGAAAACTGTATCGAAATTGGAGATTCCGGTTTATGAAGCTACCGAAAGTGACAAGTTTCGTGAAACGTCGCGTGATTCTTGTCATTCTGATCCTGGTGGTCTGTATTCTGACAACCCTAGCCTGGTATCGCCACATCAAAAACAGGCAAGCCGACATACGCGAGGCCACTCTAGGTCTTTTTCAAGGGGCAAGCGACGGTGATCTGGCGCAGGTCCAGTTTTGTCTTGCCGATGGGGCCGATGTGAATGAGTATGTGCGCGACTACGACGGAGAACTCAAGACCGCTCTGATAGTGGCGTCCGAAAACGGCCATCTCGAAGTAGTGAAAGAACTGCTTGCCAATGGGGCTTACGTCAATGACTTTGAGGTTACGCACACCTCGGCGGCGCTGATGTATGCATCCACTGCTGAGGTCGCGCAGGTGCTGCTTGACAAAGGTGCTGATATCAACGAAACGGGGAGCGGTCGTCAGACCGTGCTGATAAAGGCATCTGGTGAAGGCGACCTGGCGCGTGTCCAGTTGTTTCTTGCCAAAGGTGCTGACGTTAATGCACGGATGACAAATGGCGCAACGTCGCTATATTTTGCATCCTGGCGGGGTCATCTTAACGTTGTCCAGGCGCTACTTGCCAAAGGAGCCAACGTCGATGCCAAGACGAACGACGGCTCGACCGCACTGATGGTGGCCGCCAAGAATAGCCACCTTGAGGTGGTGAAGGCACTGCTTGCCAAGGGGGCTGATGTCAATGCCAAGCTTAACAACGGCGAGACTGCGCTGACGCTTGCCTCTTTTGGGGATTGGCGTCGTCGTGCTTCGTCCGATGAACCTGTTGAGGTTGTGAGGGTATTGCTTACGAATGGGGCTAACGTCAATGCCAAAGGGAGTGACGGAAAAACAGCGCTGGATATGGCAAATGAGGGAGGACAGGACGTGATCAGGGCCTTATTGGTTCGGGCGGGAGCCAAACGATAACTGCGCAAGTTATATAAATAAGATTTGAAGCACAATTTCATGCTACGCCACCTTGATCTCATTGAGTAGATCGGGGTGACGGTCCAGCACTTTGAGCAGCTTGACCAGGACGAATGGCGATTAATAACTTTCCAAAATTGTGTATATGTGATATATACAAATTATGGCAACGGACGATCCTCTTGGCGAGTGTATCGGATTCGATTGGGATGAATCGAACACCGTAAAGAACTGGGAGCGCCATCGGGTAACGCCCGAGGAGGCCGAGGACGTCTTCTTTCACGTGCCATTGGTAGTGCGCAGCGATGTTGGGCACTCGTCGAGGGAAAAACGCTACCGGGCAATCGGGCGCACCTCGCGCGGACGGCTGCTCTTTGTCGCCTACACGATCCGGCGCAAGTTGATCCGGGTGATCTCGGTCCGCGATATGAATCGAAGGGAAGCTGAGGAGTACAGACGGCATGAAGAAGGTTCCTGAGTTCAAGAACGAGGACGAAGAGTTTGAGTTCTGGTCTTCAACAGGCGAGGGCGCGGACTCGACCGAATACGTCGATTGGTCTAAAGGCCAGCGGGTAAAGTTCGTCAAACTCAAGCCCACATTGCGCACCATCTCCGTGCGGCTGCCCGTGGCCATGGTCGAAGATTTGAAGATACTGGCCAACCAGCGCGATGTTCCCTACCAGTCGCTGCTCAAGGTCTTTCTGGCCGAACGGCTGGAGCGGGAGAAGACACAACGGCTGGCGGTATAGGCTGGACACCCGACAACCTCTCGCGTGACATAAGCCGTTCCTGCCGATCATCGTCGCGCAGACTGCGAATGAAGGACTCAGAATCCTCCATGTCGACTCGATTTTTCCAAATCCCAATCCACTGCCGCAGCAGCTTTCTTGCCGACCAGCCCACACCGCACATTGCCAGCACGGCGCAAAGATAGGCAAAAACATCGCCGTGCGCGGTGTAGAAGGTCACATCGCCGCGGAAGCCGTAGCCGGCGGGCAGCGCGTCGGCCTGGTGGCGGGGAATGCTCTGGCGGACGCGGCCGTAGGGGTCAATGACCGCGGTGACGCCGTTGTTGGTGTCGCGCAGCAGCCAGCGGCGGTTTTCGATGGCCCTCATGCGCGCCATGTTCAGGTGCTGCCAGGGGGCGCTGGTGTCGCCGTACCAGCCGTCGTCGCTGAGGTTGACCAGCACTTCGGCGCCCAGTTGCGCGAATTGGCGCACCTCGTCGGCAAAGACCGACTCGTAACAAAGAAAGACGCCGTAGCGGTGCCTCTCTCCATTCTGACTACTTAAAATGAAGACTTTGCGCTCCGTTCCGCGATCGGTCTCCCCGACGTTGCCGGTAAGCGCATGGGCAAAGAAGAGAAGCCGCCGGAAGGGAATGTACTCGCCGAAGGGAACGAGGTGAATTTTGTCGTAGCGGCCCACGCGCTGGCCGTCGGCTGCGACGACCAGCGCGGAGTTGTAGATGCGGTAGCCGCCCGGCGCAACTCCCTGCTCCGGCTCGGCGATGGAGACTCCAATACTGCCTACCACTAAAGGCGTCTGCTCCTGACGGGCGATGGAGATCACCGCCTGTTGGAAGCGCGGATCATCATCGATAAAGGGCGCGGGCGACTCCGGCCATGCTATCAGGTCGGGATGCGTGGGGGTTGGCGGGCAGACAATCTCACCCGCAGGCGCGCCGGTCTGAGGGATTCCGGCGATATAAGTCTTGCACTGTTCGCCGGCCAGCCGCTGGAACTCGGCGATGTGGCTCTCCCATTCGCCGGGGCGCAGCCAGCGGTTGTCTCCGGAGACGTTGAGATTGGGCTGGATCAGGACGGCCGTGGCTGTGGGCGCAGGCTTGGGCAGTGGGATCAAAACCCCGATCACGCCCTCCACCAGCAGCAGCATTCCGGCCGCGCGTAAAATCAGCCGATTTTTCTGTCCAATATGCGATTGAGACTCCAACATCAGCCCGGCTGTAAGCAGCGTATTGACGAATACCAGCAGAAAGCTGATCCCATAGACGCCGGTCCATGGCGCGAGCTGGTTGAGAAGCTCATTGTCCACCTGCGAGTAGCCGATCTGGTCCCAGGGGAAGCTGGTGATGCGCGCAGCGGCCAGCTCCATGGCGACCCACAGGAAGGGCGCGGCGACGAGCGTAAGTCGTGTGCTGCCCGTGGCCCGGCGCACCAGCGCAACACAAAAACCAAAAAGGCCGAAGTAGAGTCCCAGATAGAGGCTGAAGGCCACCAGCAGCAGTGTTGGGGCTCCCGGCGGCATATCGCCGTAATGCTGCATCGTGTCGCGGACCCAGTAGCAATTGCCGCCGAACCACAGCACGCCGCAGAGATAGCCGAGCAGAAAGCCGCGGCGCAAGGGGCGTGGCTGTGTCACGCAAGCAGGCGACAGAAGCGCCCACAACAGCGGAACCAAGGCAAACCATGCGAAGACCGACCGCCAGACCGGCAACGGCCCGGCCAGCGGAAACGGCAGCTCAAGCAGGCCGGCGGAGAGACCGGCCGCGGCCCACAACTTCCAGCTTCCCGACTTCCAAAATGCGTGCTGCATCCTGCGCAGAGTGTATCGCACCGGGCGCTGGGATGCGATGAACGAGCCTGAGCAGATTTCCTCTCCGCGAAAATCCCGTGAATGAACAGAAAAACAGGCTACAATCCTGGTATGGGTTTAGCGATATTTGCAATGCGGGTTCTGGAAGTGATGTTTTTTGTCGGCCTCGTCGGGTCTGCCGTGGTTGTGCTCATCAGTTTCATCGAGGACGGCAAAGAACTCTTCGGCAAGGACGAGCCTCCCGAATCGCGCACCTCACAACCCAACTCTGCCGCCTGATTTTTCATTGACTGTGGCGTAAATTGGAAATAAACTTATCGCGGGGCGTGTCGTGATTTATGCCCCTTCTACCCTGAAAAGCCGGCCGTCGCGCCGGCACACTCGCGATGGCATCTTCCCGAACGACCGTAGCTCCAATGTCAAACCGCGTGCGGCTGATCGTGGCATCGTCGGTGATGCTCACGTTCATCTCCTTTTGGCGCGCGGCAGCAATTGTTCTCTGCGACTTAGGCTCCTCGGCCTTCTATGCCGGCGGCATCGCGGAGCAGATGGTGGGCGAGGCTGCGCCGTGGTTCATCCTCGGCATCATGCTGTTCAGTTTCGCGGTGCGCGCAGTCTACGTTGAAAGCTGTTCGATGTTCACCCGCGGCGGCGTTTACCGCGTAGTGAAAGAGGCACTGGGAGGCGGCTTTGCCAAAGTCAGCGTCTCGGCCCTGATGTTCGATTACATTCTCACCGGACCGATCTCGGGCGTCTCCGCCGGACAATACATTACCGGCTTGATGAACGAGCTGATCACCGTGGCCAATACCAGCCACTGGCTCCCCCCAGCGATGCTGGACGCGCATCATCACCCCTTCCAGTTCGATATGAATTACACCTCGGCGGTCTTCGCCGCGGTGGTGACTATCTACTATTGGTGGGAAAACATCAAGGGCATCGAGGAGTCCAGCGACAAGGCCCTGCGCGTCATGCAGATCACTACGGTGATGGTGGCGATTCTGCTTGCGTGGGGCTGTTACTCAGTCTTCATGACACCGGGCGTTCATATACCGCCGTCGCCCATACCTTCCCATCTCAAATTCAGCAGCGATGCGTTGGGCTTCCTGCGAGGATCGCCGCAACTGCTTCCCCTGCTTGGCCTGTTCGGCATTCTGATGGCCTTTGGCCACTCGATTCTGGCCATGAGCGGCGAGGAAACGCTGGCCCAGGTCAACCGCGAGATCGAGCATCCCAAGCTCAAGAACCTCAAGCGCGCGGCCATCGTCATTGCCCTCTACAGCCTGATCTTCACCGGCGGCGCAACGCTGCTGGCTTCCATGTTGATTCCCGCATGGCAGATTACCCACGTATACCAGGACAATCTGATCGCAGGCCTGGCCATGTACATGGTCGGTCCCCTCTTCTGGCGCATCGCCTTCCGCATCTTTGTGGTGCTGGTCGGCTTCCTGATTCTCTCCGGCGCCATCAACACCTCGATGATCGGCTCGACCGGCGTGCTGATGCGCGTGGCCGAGGATGGCGTTCTTACCGATTGGTTCCGCAAGCCGCACGTGAAGTTCGGCACCAGTTATCGCATCATCAACATGGTCTTCGTCCTGCAGATGATCACGATCATCGCCAGCCGGGGCAACGTAATCGTCCTGGGCGAGGCCTACGCCTTCGGCGTCATCTGGTCGTTCACCTTCAACAGCCTGGCAATGCTGGTGCTGCGCTGGAAGTACCACGGCGAACGCGGCTGGAAGGTTCCACCCAACCTGCACATCGGCAAATTCGAGATTCCCGTCGGCCTGCTCTCAGTCTTCCTGGTGCTGCTCACTACAGCCACTGTCAATCTGTTCACTAAATCGGTGGCCACAGTCAGCGGCATCATCTTTACGGCAGGCTTCTTTATCATCTTTACCGTCTCCGAGCGCAGCAACGAGCGTAAGCACGCTCAGACTGCCCGGCAGATGAAGGACATGTTTCAGCTCGAACATCAGGACACAATCAGCAGCGAGTCGGCTGCCATCCGTCCCGGCGGCGTCATGGTGACCATGCGCGACCCCGCCAATCCCCTTGCTCTGAAATGGACGCTCTCCCACACCAGCACCGAGGAGCAGGACGTGGTGGTGATCAGCGTGCGCATCATGGGCGTAGGCGGACCGGAGTATCTGAGCGCCGAGGAGCAGAGCTTCAGCGATCACGAGCAGATGCTCTTCACCAAGGCTGTTTCCGTTGCCGAGAGCTTTGGAAAGAAAGTCTCGCTGCTGGTGGTTCCCGCCGGGGACGTCTACACGGCGCTGGCGCAGGGCGCAAGCTCGCTGGAGGTGGACTCCGTGGTTTCGGGATCTTCCACCCGGATGACCGCCGAGGACCAGGCCTTCCACCTGGGGCAGGCCTGGGAGGCGCTGCCGCAGCCCAAGCGCCAGTTCAACTACTATGTCATCGGCCATACCGGCGAGACCAAGGTCTTTTTCATCGGGCCGCACGCGCCCAGCCTGAGTCCCGATGACGTGCAACTGGTGCATCGCTTGTGGCTGAATATGCGCCGCGATCCCTCCATGCTGGAATTGCACCACAGCGACATCATCACCTATGCCCTGACCCATCTGGCCGGCCAGTATGCCCGCGACAAGCAGGAGATTCTGCGCGACCTGCGCAACTATCGCGCCGCCAAGGCTTCCGGCGCTCTTCCCCCGCGCGTCCCGGAAATTACCGGGAACACGACCTTGCCCGGGCTGCCGGGCCGTTCACCCAAGCCGCCCCATTATCTTTAGCAGCATCTCGGTGTCCCTTCTCCTTGGCAACAGATTCAGATGGTTTCACCAGGCGCCCAGCGCACCACCTGGACGCCGGCATCGACCAAGGCAGCCAGTTCTTCCGGCGTTCCCGTCAGCGGCGGGAAGGTTCCAAAGTGGATAGGAAGGATGGTTTTCGCCCCCAGAAGGCTCACGGCTAGCGCGGCTTCCTTCGGTCCCATGGTGAAGTGTCCCCCAATAGGGAGAATTGCAACTTCGGGCCGATACAGGTCGCGAATCAGCTTCATGTCGCCGAAGACC
The DNA here is from genome assembly GCA_964595845.1 of uncultured Occallatibacter sp. Lineage (GTDB taxonomy): Bacteria > Acidobacteriota > Terriglobia > Terriglobales > Acidobacteriaceae > Telmatobacter. The sequence continues at coordinate 26,779 of CAZQRX010000006.1, forward strand.
GCGGTATCGCCGGCGTGGTAAAGGACCGGGCCATCCGCAATGGTCAGGACAAATCCTGCCGCGACTCCTACATCATGGGCGCCGGCTTCATCCTGCGCCGCCGAAGAATGTTTGGCCTCGACCATGGTGGCCGCCACATCGCCCAGCTGCATCGTTCCGCCGAGATTCATCCCAATCGTCTTGGCCACTCCCTTGCCCTCAAGATAGGTCGCCAGCTCATAGATGGCCACCACTGTGGAATGGTGTTTGGCGGCCACCGGCACTACATCGGAGATATGATCCCCGTGGCCGTGGGTAGCAAGAATATAGTGAATCTTCTCCGGCAGCACAAATCCCTTGGGGTACTTGGGATTGCCCGTAATGAACGGGTCGATCAGGATGTTCGTGCCCTTGGCGGTCTGCACCAGCACGGTGGCGTGTCCCAGCCAGGTGATGCGTGTTCCTTTCAAGTTCATGATGATCCCTCCTCACGAGGTCATCGAGCCGTCCCTACTGTCAGCGCGTGATGATGACTTCCGAGACGCCGTCCTTGGCCAGAAACTGGCGGTAACCGGACCAGGCTGCGAACAGCCGCTCAATGCTGCGATTGGTGAATGCGCGATGAATGGGAAACGGTTCGGCCAACTGCACTTCGACATCGTCGCCGGCGGTGACATGGAAGCGGCAGTACGCCGTTTCCTCGCCCTGCGTCCGCGTATGGAAAAAGGCCAGCACCTGCCCGTCCGGATTGGTGGCCTCAAAGAGGCGCTCAACCACCGGCGTCACAAGGGCTTCGGGCAGATAATCGAGGGCGGTCCACAAGAGAACCACGTCAAACGTGCGGCCAGAGAAGTTGAGCGACTGCGAGAGAAAGCCTTCCACGTTCCAGGCCGGTTTGCCGTCCGGGCCGGCGCCGGTCTGCCAGTTTGCCGTGCAGGCATCGTGAACCACATCGGCCAGGAAGACGCTGTGGCCCAGGCCAGTGAGGTAGTTGATGTTGGACGGAGAGGTATAGCCGATGTCGATTGCGCACAGGCCGGAGTCCGCCTCTAGCCGCCTCCGCAGCGCCGCCCATCCGCCCGAGTGACGCAGCACTCTGGGCCCGGTCAAGCCCTGGACGGAGGTGGGAGGCGCGATCTCCGGTTTCTTGCCAAACCAATGGCTATGCACCCTCAAATCCCCTTGTGTTCGAGCCGATGAGACGCGCTCGAACCGGCGCGCGGCTGGTTGTTAAAAGGTGCCGCCGGCCTGCGGCGCGCTTGCGCCATTGGGGACCCTGGAGACAGCCTGCGTCAGATCAACCTTGCCGCGAAAGACCGCGTTGTCCTCCACCGCCAGGCGAAGGGCGCGAATATCGCCTTCCACCTGACAGCCGGCGCGCAACTCGACGCGGCCGCTGGCGACCAGATTGCCCTGAACCTGTCCCAGGATCAGAATGTCTTTGGCGGAGAGGTTGGCGGCAACGTTAGCCGTGGGGCCGATGGTCAACCGGCTCTCTGAGAGGTTCACGGTCCCCTCCACTCGCCCATCCACAATTAAATCTTCATTGCCCTTCACTTCGCCGCAAATCACGATGGTCTTGCCGATGCGCGCTGGAGCGTTTTCCACTGCCATGATGTTCTTCCTTCCGGGGGACTTCCTTCGTCTGTGTTCTGAGATTGCTCAAACCGATGCTCGGCTCCGGCTGTCGCCCCCTGAGGGAGAACGAGCCGAAGACCGGCCGCTTCAGTCTATGATAGTTCGTTCATGCAATTGGCCCTGCACGAACTATACGCAACCCGGACCCTTTGCTACAACCACGGCATCGTTCCGGGCGTCTCCGCGTCTAACCGGCAAAGGGATTCAATCACGGCCCAGGCCCGCTAAACTGGAGAGTATGCGCAGACTCCTGACGCTTTTTCTGTGGCTGACCTGGGCCGCCGCATCCACAGCCCAGACCGCTCCCGCCCTCGCACCCGCGCAGGCCCAGGCGTTGGTGGAGCGCGCGCTGGCCACCGAATCGCGCGCCGCCCAGCACTTCGGCCAAAACCACCCCATGCGCTATCGGCTGCGCAAATCCAGCCCGCGCATCATTACCACCAAGGAGATTGTTGAGACCGCCGACGGCGATGTGGCGCGTCTTGTGGCCATCAACGATCAGCCGCTCAGCCTTGCCGACGAGCAGAAGGAGGAGGCGCGGCTCAATGCGCTGCTCGGCGATCCCAGCCTCCAGCGGCATCGCAAGCAGAGCGAAGAGAATGACACCGAGCGGGCGCTGAAGGTTCTGCGCGTGCTGCCCACGGCGTTTCTTTACCAGTTTGCGGGAACAGGCACAGCCTCGACGGGAGCGGTGGTCAAGTTCACCTTCCGCCCCAATCCGCAATTCGACCCACCGGACCTGGAGACGGGCGTACTAACCGCCATGGCCGGCGAAATATGGATTGACCCCGCTCAGGAGCGCGTGGTGCGCCTGGCGGGCAGCCTGCAGCAGGATAAGGACTTTGGCCTGGGCATCCTTGGTGAGTTGGACAAGGGCGGCTGGGTGGAGATCAACCAGGCCGATGTGGGCGCGGGAGAGTGGCGGATCGTTCACCTCAAGCTGGTGATGAACGGAAGGGTGCTCTGGAAGCCCAAGAACTCGAACTCCGTGCAGGATTACACGCTGTTTACGCCGGTCCCCGCCACACTCGACTACCGGCAGGCCATCCAGATGCTACGCGGTGGAGCGGCAGGCCGGTAAGAGCCTGAAAAGGCACAACGGCCCCACCCGCTCGGGTGGGGCCGTTGTGCCTTTCGTTAAGCCAGGCTTACTTGATCTTCAGGAAGACCATGGCGAATGTGAACAGGGTGAGCGACTCGATGAAGGCCAGACCGATCAGCAAGAACATCAGCAAGCCGGCGCGTGCGCCGGGGTTACGCGCCAAAGCCTCGGTGGTTGAACCAACGGCCTTGCCCTGGCCGAGGCCGCACAGACCTGCCGCCAGACCCATGCCGAGGCCAACGCCAATCGGCGCCAAATTGATAACGGCTGATCCGCCATCCGCGAAGGCCGGAACGGCGAAACACAAAACCGCCAGGGCCATGAACACATATTGAAGTTTACGCATAGTTCTCCAGCTTCCTTGAATTGGCCGCCAGTGGGTGGTTGAGGCTCACCATGCTGGCCCCCTCACGCTTGCGGCCTACCGTTGACCCGGAGCGGAAGCGCTCCCCGGCGGAATCTTGTTAGTGCTCATGCGAGATCGCCATGGACAGATAAATCATTGACAGAAGCATAAAGACATAAGCCTGGACCAAAGCAACGAGAAAATGCAGTCCGAGAAACGCGGTCGGAGCTACTGCCGGGAACATCGAAAAACAAATCAGCGTTAACAAATCACTGGCCAGCATATTTGCGTAAAGGCGAATTGTGAGCGACATGACGCGAGCCAGATGAGAGATGATCTCGACCGGGAACATCAACGGAATCAGCCACCATACCGGTCCCGCAAACTGCTTCAGGTAGCCGATGGGGCCGTTGGCGCGGAGGCCGTGGAAGTTGTAGTAAAGGAATGTGAGCGTCGCAATGCCCAATGGAACGATGGGCTGGGCGGTTGGCGTTTCGACGCCCGGAATCAAGCCGGCAAGATTATTGCAGACTACAAATAACAGAACGCAGGTCACGAAGGCTTGAAATCGCTCATATCCGTGTCCGATCACCTGCTCGGCCTGGTCGCCGACAAAGCCGTGAATCATCTCTGCGATCTGCTGAGCCGGATTTGGCTTCTCCACGGAGAGGCTGATCCGCACAACCACAAAAAAAGCAATCAGGCCGCAGACCACCAGCAATTCCATCGCAAACGTGTCGCTGATGGCCGTGGCGGGAGTGGCAGAAATGCCCACAGCATGCAGCACGGAAGCAATGATGCCACCGAACCATTGATTCAACAAATGCGTAATTGCTAGAGATTCCGGCATCAATCCTAGAGTCTTTCCGTCTCCGGGCAGTAAATTGCAGCCACGGAGCCTGTTTCAGTCTTGTTTCCGTCTCGATCCGGCGCGCTGTCAATCGCGAAGCAACCGGATCGCCTCCCAGCCAATCGCCAATACCGCCAGCCCCAAGCCGAAGAAGAGCGCCACAATCGAGCCGTGGAAACATTTCAGGCTACCATAGATGACCCCGGCAAAAACGGTGAGCCTGAGCACAAAGAAGAGAACCACCACCGGAGCGTTCGCTAGAGTCTTCTGCTTGTCCATTCTGGCGTTAATGACGCGCACCAGACGCTGCCACTCCCAGATGCTGGCCGCCGAAATCAGCGTGCCGGTCACGAGCATGGCCGCGCTGCGCCAGCCTCCGCCAATCCACACAACAATGGCTGTAACAGTGCCTAGAATCAATGTATTGCGAAGAGCGCGCCGGAGCAGTAGTTGCAGGTCTTGATCCGTGAAATCCGATAAGAAATGAGTTGGCTCGGTCATCCGTGATTCTCGCTGTTTCCATTTCCGCTCCCGTTCTGGGCCGAGTCTTTTAGGCGGGATTTCTTTTCGGCGGTAATCGCCGTCTGAATCACGTAGTACAGTCCGGCGATGCTGCCCAGGACGATCCCTGCAAACTCCATCCACGTCTGATGCAGGCGGTTGTCCGCCCACCAGCCAGCCGCCCAACCGATAAACACCGTCGCGGGCAGCACGAAGGCAAGATACAGCAGTTTTTCGGCCTCGATATAGGCTGACAGTCCGCCGGAGGACTTCTCGGGCGGCTTCGACTCCGGAATGGCGCGGTGAAAGGACATGGTGACTCCTTTCAGCATACAGTGCAAACCGGCGAGCAGGTATACTTCCCTTTTAGGCATTTGCCCGAAAAATGGAAGGAAGTTCAGTGTTCGATTCGGAATTTGAGCGCAGCCTCTTCGATCTGCGCAAGGCAAAACTCGAAGAGATCGTCAAGCTGGGACAGGCCGCCTATCCCAACCAATTCCCTGCCTCGCACACCCTGCCTGAGGTGCGCGCCCAATGGGGCGAGGCGCAAGCCGAGGCTCTGGAAGCGCCGCGCGTGACGGTGGCCGTCGCCGGGCGCATTATGGCCATCCGCGCCCAGGGTAAGGCCGGTTTCGCGACCCTCCAACAAGAGGGCCAGCGGCTGCAGATTTACGTTCGCCTGGATGCCGTCGGCGAGCAGGGCTTTGCGCTCTACAAGCTGCTCGACCTGGGCGACCACATCGGCGTCACCGGCTACCTCTTCCGCACGCGCACCGGCGAGCTGACCGTCCATGTCGAGACACTGACCTTCCTCGCCAAGGCGATGCTGGCGCTGCCGGAGAAGTTTCATGGGCTGGCCGACGTCGAGTTGCGCTACCGCCAGCGTTATGTGGACCTCTTCACCAACCTCGATGCCCGCGAAGTCTTCGTCAAGCGCGCCAAGGTGCTGCGCGCGCTGCGGAAGTTCTTTGACGACCGTGGATACATTGAAGTGGAAACGCCGATGATGCAGCAGATCGCCGGCGGAGCTGCGGCGCGGCCCTTCACCACGCACCACAATGCGCTCGATCTGGATCTATTTCTGCGCATCGCGCCGGAGCTTTATCTGAAGCGGCTGGTCGTCGGCGGCTTCGACCGCGTCTACGAGATCAACCGCAACTTCCGCAACGAGGGCGTCAGCACGCAGCACAACCCCGAGTTCACGATGCTGGAGTTCTATCAGGCCTATGCGAACTACCACGACCTGATGGACCTGACCGAAGAGCTGATTGCGTTTGTCGCGATGGAGGTGAACGGGACGACGATCACGAACTTCAACGGCGTGGAGATTGACCTCGGTAAGTGGACGCGGCATTCGATGCGCGAGGCAATCGTTAAGTTTTGGCCGCCAGAGGTTCAAGCACCTTCCCAACAAGATTTTCAAAACCTTGCCAGCTTTGCAACCGCACTGTATAAGCTTTCCGATTACTACCATGGCTTGGTCTTGGGGCGAGGTGTGATCTCAGAAGAAAACAGATCTGTCTCGGCCAAGATGGTTGCGTTTCACGAAATGTCAGAAGAAGGAATCAAAGCCAGCAGCAGGGCTGTAACGGAGGCGCAGAACCCTGATGACTATCGGATTCTAACAAGTCCTATTGTTGGAAAACTTATAGCATCTACATTTGAGCTTCTTGCCGAAGAACACCTCGTTCAACCCACAATCATCTACGAATTTCCAACCGCCGTTTCTCCGCTCTCAAAGCAGAATCCAGATAATCCGGATTGGGTTGAGCGATTCGAAATTTATTGCGGCGGCTTCGAGCTGGGCAACGCCTTCAGCGAATTAAACGATCCGGTGGAGCAGCATAAGCGCTTTGCCCAGCAGCTTGAAGATCGCGCCCATGGCGACGATGAGGCCCACCAGATGGACGAGGATTACGTCCGCGCGCTGGCCTACGGACTGCCTCCCACCGCCGGCGAGGGCATCGGCATCGACCGTCTGGTGATGCTCTTAACAGGCTCCAAGTCGATTCGCGATGTGATTCTCTTTCCGTTGATGAGGAACAGGGAACAGGGGTCAGGGGTCAGGGATCAGGGGATGGAAAGCTAACTCCGCTAACAACGCTAACTCCGCTTATCCTATTGTCAGGAGTTCTAGTGAACATTCTATTCATCGGCGACATCTTCGGCAGCGCGGGACGGCGGATCGTGCGCGAGCACATCGGCCATCTGCGCGCGGCGCACAACGTCGAGCTGACCATCATCAATGCAGAGAACGCCGCCGGCGGCTTCGGCCTGACTCCGCAGCTTGCCGAAGACCTCTTCGATCTGGGTGCGGATGTTTTGACCACCGGCAACCACGTCTGGGACAAGCGCGAGCTGATCGACTACATGACCGCCTCGCCCGCCGACAGCGATGATCGCGGCCGCCGCGTGCTGCGCCCGGCCAATCTGCAACCCGGCGTTCCCGGCTGGGGCGTCTATGAGGGCGTGACGGCAAGAGGCGTCGCATACACGGTGATCCAATTGCAGGGCTGCGTCTTCATGAACACGACCAACGATCCTTTCCACGCAGCCGACGCGCTGCTGGAGAAGATCAAGACCAAGGTTATAGTGGTGGATGTCCACGCCGAGGCCACCAGTGAGAAGATCGCGATGGGCTGGCATCTGGATGGGCGCGTGACCGCGGTGCTGGGCACGCACACCCATGTGCCGACCGCCGACGAGCGCGTGCTGCCGGGCGGGACCGCCTACCAGACCGATGTGGGTATGAGCGGCCCTTACGACAGCGTGATCGGCGTGGAAAAGGAGCTGGTGCTGCGCAAGTTCCTTACCGGAATGCCGGGCAAGTTTGAAGCCGCCAAGGGCAACCCCAAGATCTGCGCCGCACTGGTAGCTTGCGATCCGATGACCGGCCGCGCCACGCGAATTCAGCGCATCATGCTGGGCGAGTAGTTCTCTCTCTTTTCAAGGACAATGCCGATTCAGGTTCGTAGTTTCCCACCCATGGCGCAAAAACAAGTACGCGCCATGGATGGGGCACCCAATCTTCTTTCGATTTATTGAAAATTGCCGATAGAGGTTCGTAGTTTCCCCGGTCCGAAAAACCGGACCGGGGGCACCCATATATCTCGGCAGATTATGATTTTGGGATGCGCCCTATGCCGCCCGCGACGCTCGCAATCGACACAACGCTGCTCAAGCCGGGCCTGCGTCTGGCCGTTGGCCTCTCCGGCGGCCCTGACTCCGTGGCCCTGACGCGCGCGCTGGCGGAGCGGAGCAAGCAACTAGGCCTGGTGTTGCACGCCGCCCACCTGCATCATGGACTGCGCGGCGAAGAGGCCGACGGCGATCTGGCCTTTGCCCGCGCACTTGCAGCTGAGCTGGGCCTTCCCTTCCATGAGGCGCGGGTGGATTGTGAGGCCGAGGCAAAGGCTCAAGTCCAGACCATCGAAGAAGCCGCGCGCCATCTGCGTTACCGCTGGTTCCGGCAACTGATGGCCACGGACGAGGTGGAAGCTGTGGCCACCGCCCACACCCGCGACGACCAAGCCGAAACAGTCCTGGCCAAGTTCCTGCGCGGCGCATGGACCGAGGGCTTGAGCGGTATTCATCCGGTAGTCGAGTTTCCCGAAGGCCGCATTCTTCGCCCACTACTGGCCACGACGCGGGCTGAGGTCGAGGCTTATCTCGCAGCTATCGGCCAGGGCTGGCGCGAAGACTCCTCCAACCGCCATCTCACCTTCACCCGCAATCGCATCCGCCACGAGCTGTTGCCGCTGCTGGAGAGCTGGAACCCGCGTCTGCGCGAGCACCTGGCACAGATGGCTCAGTTGGCCCGCGACGAGGAGGCGTGGTGGACTTCCGAAGTAGCCAAGGTAGCTCCGCAGTTGCTCCTGCATGGCCGCCCAGTGCGAGGCGGTGGCCGTGAGGCTGGCGATGGCTTGGCGCTCGATTTCACCCGACTGGCCGCGCTCGCTCCGGCTCTCCAGCGGCGGCTCTTGCGATTCGCCGCGGAAGAGCTGGGCGCGGACCTCGATTTTCCCGCTACCGAAGCTCTGCGTGCGTTGGCGCTCTGCGGGCGCGCTGGACAGAGATTGGAGCTGGTGCAGGGGTTGCGCGCCGAACGAACAGCGAGAGAGTTGCGGCTGGCCATTCAGCCGGTTGCGGCGGCGGGTACGGATGCGGCTGCCGAGTACCATGTGGCGATTCCCGGCGAGGTAGCCGCCTTCGGCATGCGGCTGCGGATCGAAGCCTCCGAGCCGGCCAGAGGGACAGAAGACCAGACCGCCACGCTGCGCAACTGGAAGCCCGGAGATCGCGTCCAGTTGCGCTACTCCTCCGGCCCACGCAAGGTGAAGGAAGTATTGGAGCGATTGAAGGTTACCGGCTCCAGCCGCGCCTTCTGGCCGGTCCTCGAACTCGACGGCCGTATCGTCTGGATGCGGGGAGTTGACGTGGAACCGGCTCCGGGAATCCGCGTCGTGTCAACCAGCCTGGAGAATGATGGCGTTGAGCCTTCCCGGATTGGAAATTGACGCGAAGGTTGACTCTGATTGCCGCTGAAATCGGCCCTAGGATTGCTACTGGTTTTCCTGGCTTGAGAGTACAATCAAAGTTACTGCTCTTGCGGGCGGGAACGTTGTTGTGTCTGCCTGCGTAGATATTGTGTACTTTCTGTGACTTTCAGGGATGTACCGGCGTCTAAAGAGTGAGGTAAGCAGTGCTGGAGACCCGCTTGGCGTCGTCCCCAACGCTGGAAGAGAGGAATCCTGGTGAATTCGACCGTCAGAGCGATCATGTTTTGGGTCTTTATCGGCATCTGCTGCATGCTGCTTTGGGGCGTGATGTCGAAGAGCGGAAACATGGGGGGCAAGGATGCGGAGATCTCCTACTCCGACCTGTTCAACAAAGTGAAGCAGGGGCAGGTGCTCGATGCGGAGGTCCAGGGCACGGAGCTGCACGGCCACATGAAGGCCAACCCCAAGGAGCAGTTCCACACCCACGTCGGCGAGCATTATGAAGGCCTTGAGACTGCGTTTCTGGCCTCTGACGCCCACTTCTCCAAGAAGGCGGAGCAAAGCAACATACCGTTGCAGGTGCTCTTCAATGTGGGGCCGATCCTTCTCTTCGGTTTCATCTTTTTCTTTTTCATGCGCCAGATGCAGTCGGGCGGCAACAAGGCGCTCTCCTTCGGCAAGAGCCGCGCGCGCCTGCTCTCCATGCAGCAAAAGAAGATCACCTTCAAGGACGTGGCCGGCGTGGATGAGGCCAAGGAAGAACTGAAGGAGATCATCGAGTACCTGCGCGAGCCGGCCAAGTTCCAGAAACTCGGTGGCCGCATTCCCAAGGGCGTGCTGCTGGTGGGCCCTCCGGGAACCGGCAAGACGCTGCTGGCCAGGGCCGTGGCCGGCGAGGCCAACGTTCCCTTCTTTTCCATTTCTGGTTCGGATTTTGTTGAGATGTTCGTCGGCGTGGGCGCAAGCCGCGTCCGCGACCTCTTCGAACAGGGCAAGAAGAACGCGCCCTGCATTATTTTCATTGACGAAATCGACGCGGTTGGCCGCCATCGCGGCGCTGGCCTGGGCGGCGGACACGACGAGCGTGAGCAGACGCTGAATCAGCTTCTTGTTGAGATGGACGGCTTTGAATCCAACGACGGCGTGATTCTGGTAGCCGCCACCAACCGGCCCGACGTGCTCGATCCCGCGCTGCTGCGCCCCGGACGCTTCGACCGCCGCGTGGTGGTGGGCCTGCCCGACGTGCGCGGCCGCGAGGAGATTCTACGTGTCCACGTGAAGAAAGTTCCCGTCTCCGACGACACCAACCTGAACGTGCTGGCCCGCGGAACCCCCGGCTTCAGCGGCGCCGACCTGGCCAATATGGTCAACGAGGCCGCCCTGAGCGCCGCGCGCATGAATCGCAAACAGGTCGTCATGTACGACTTCGAGCTGGCCAAGGACAAGGTGCTGATGGGCGCCGAGCGCAAGTCCATGCTGCTCACCGAGGAAGAGAAGCGTGTGACCGCCTATCACGAGGCCGGCCACGCGCTGGTCTCCTTCAAGCGCGAACACTCCGACCCCATTCACAAGGTCACCATCATTCCTCGCGGCATGGCTCTGGGCGTGACGATCTTTTTGCCCGGCGACCGGCACAATTACACGCGGGAGTACCTGGAAGCCAATCTGGCCATCTCCTACGGCGGGCGTGTGGCCGAGGAGATCTTCCTCAACCAGATGTCAACCGGCGCGGGCAGCGACATTGAATCCGCTACAGATCTGGCCCGGCGCATGGTCTGCGAGTACGGCATGAGCCGCCTGGGGCCGCTCACCTTCGGCAAGAAAGAGGAGCAAATCTTCCTGGGTCGCGAGATCGCCCAGCACCGCGACTTCAGCGAGGAGACGGCCCGGCAGATCGATTTGGAAGTGCGCCGGTTAATCGACGAGGCTTACCAGTCGGCCCATACCATCGTCGAATCGAACGCCGACGCGATGCACCGCATCGCCGCGGCCCTGCTGGAGCGCGAGACCATCGACGCCGAAGAGGTCAAGATGCTCATCGACGGCCAGGAGCTGCCCCCGATGCGCTCGAATCTGGCTACGCCTTCGGATATCGGCGGTCCCGACGTGCAGCAGGTGCTCAAGCCCGAAAGCCGCAGTGGACCGGGCTACCCCGAAGGCTCGCCTTCACCGGCGTAATGCCAGCGCAATTCATGCAAGTTGAAGGGCCACTCCGCGCGAGTGGCCCTTCTTGCATTCGGTATGCCTGATGGGCATTAAATCCTGTCCCGCAAGCTACCACGGCAGGTTATCGAAGCCCGGTATGGGGAAGGCGGCGCTGAACTCTCTCACTTCGCTCGCCAGCCGGGAGAGCCGGGACGCGTCTCCAGCGTGGCGAAGCGCATCCACAATCCATCCGGCAATGCGTGCCATATCCGCTTCCGCCATTCCACGCGTCGTGGACGCCGGTGTGCCGATGCGGATGCCGCTGGGCCGCAGCGGCGGCTTTGGGTCGTCCGGAATCACCTGCTTGTTGGTGGCGATGCCGATCTGTTCCAGCGCCTCCTCGGCTTGTCTGCCGTCAATTCCGAAGCTCGCAACTGTGTCGGCCACCATCATGTGATTGCTGGTGCCGCCGGTGACCAGCGTTACGCCCGCCTGGGAGAACGCCTCCGCCAGAGCCTTGGCGTTCGCAAGTGTCTGGTGCGCGTAGTCCTGAAATTCGGCTTCTTCGGCCTTTCGGAAGGCGATCGCGGCGGCGGCAATGCTGTTCATGTGAGGTCCGCCTTGCAAGCCGGGGAAGACGGAGTTGTCGATCTGCTTCGCGTATTGCTTGCAGCATAGAATCATGCCGCCGCGCGGGCCGCGCAGGCTTTTGTGGGTGGTCGTGGTCACAATATCGAAGCCCGCGTCCAGGGGATTGGGCAGGACATTGGCGGCGATCATGCCCGCCACGTGGGAGACATCGGCCATGGCCAACGCGCCCACTTCGTCGGCTATGGCGCGGAAGCTCGCATAATCATACTCCCGCGGATACGATGTGTAGCCGCATAAAACGATCTTCGGACGGGTCTCCAGGGCCAGCCTCCGCACTTCGTCGAAGTCGATGGCGCCTGCCTGATCCGGCCGGGTCTTGTAGCGGATGAAGTTGAAGAGCTGTCCCATGTGCGAAACGGGAGCGCCATGGGTCAGGTGCCCTCCGTGAGAGAGGTCCATGCCGAGAATCGTATCTCCCGGCTTCATGAAAGCCAGATAGACCGCTTGATTCATCGGCGAGCCGGAGAGCGGCTGCACATTGGCGTGTTCGGCGCGGAAGAGCCGGCAGGCGCGTTCCCTTGCAGCGTTCTCGATGCGGTCCGTGAAGATCTGTCCGGCGTAGTACCTGCGGCCGGGGTAGCCCTCGCAATACTTGTTGGTCAGCACCGAACCGAGTGCGGCCAGAACCTCCGGGTAGGTGTAGTTCTCTGAAGGAATCAGGTTGATTCCTTGCTGTTGGCGAAGTTCTTCGCCAACAATCGCATTGAAAACATCGGGATCGGATGCGAGCAGAAAATCGCGGAAACTGGTTTGGATACGGGTCATGGGCAGTCCTTTCGACGAGTTCGCTGGACATGGAAATGAGTGCCCAGGCGATCGGCATAAGACTGCCTCCCGCTCCCCGGTGGTGGCCCACCTGAATCGCCAGTTGCGCAAGGGATTCCGGAGAGGCGCCAGCGTTGCTGCGCTCCCGGAAAAGACAGATTATCATAATCCGCGCGGACATCTGCGTGAAGAATCGCGTTGGGCGGCGCGCCTTCAGGAATCTTGTACCCAATCCCGACGCTGGCTCCGTAGGGTAAGAGGCTGGAATTACCCCATCTGGGGTAGTACTGGGACTCGATGTCCAAGGCGCGCAAACTGAGGCCCTTTCCTGCCCTCTGTAATACACTTTGTCTTGTACCAAAGTGTTCAAGAAAGGACTGATTTTTGTGAAGATATTGGTGACGGGCGGCGCGGGGTACATTGGGGGCACAGTCGCCGGATTGCTGGCCGAGAATGGACATCAGGCCGTCGTCTTCGACAACTTGAGCCATGGACGGCGCGATCTTTTGCCTCCCGGCGTGGAATTCGTCGAGGGAGAGCTGGCGGACCGGCCCACTCTTGAGAAGATTTTCCTCTCCGCCAAAGACGAAGAAAAACCCTTCGACGGCGTCCTTCACTTTGCCGCGCTCATAGAGGCCGGCGAGTCCATGCTCCATCCCGAGCAGTTCTTCCGCAACAACACCGCCTCCACCCTCTCCCTGCTCGAAGCCATCCTGGCCCATGGCCCCCGCCGGCTGGTCTTCAGCTCCACCGCCGCCGTCTACGGCGAGCCGGAAGTGATTCCTATCAAAGAAGATGCTCGCCTGCTTCCCACCAATGCCTATGGCGAGTCCAAGCTGCTGGTGGAACAGATGCTGGGCTGGCTGAACCGCATCCACGGCCTGCGTGTCGCTTCGCTGCGCTACTTCAATGTGGCCGGCGCGCCGGAGGGGCCAAACGGCATCACCCGTGGCGAAGCCCACAACCCGGAGTCGCACTTGATTCCGCTGGTTCTGGATGTGGCGCTGGGCCGCCGCCCCTCGATCAAAATCTTCGGCGACGACTATCCCACCCCCGACGGCACCTGCATCCGCGACTACATCCACGTCTCCGACCTGGCCGATGCCCACCTCTTGGCTCTTAGTGCCTTGGAAACCGCCCCTGAATCCGCGAGCCGGTTAGTCTTCAACCTGGGCAACGGACGGGGATTCAGCGTTCGCGAGGTCATTGAGTCGGCCCGCCGCGTCACCGGCCACCCCATCCCTGCCGAGGTCCATCCCCGCCGCCCCGGCGATCCCGCCGTGCTCGTCGCCAGCTCCGAGAAGGCCATCCGCGAACTCGGCTGGAAGCCCAAGTACACCCAGCTTGATGAAATCGTCCGCACCGCCTGGGTCTGGCACAGAAGCAGTACCGCAATTCATAAAAGCATGTAGTCCATGTGATTTTGTCTTCTATGTTATGCTTTATCCAAATTTCATTGAAGGCGGACGGAGTCGATCTGTGCCGTGGTCTTTCGGAAAGGGGTGACTATGATCATCGGAGGAGTGGTTTTGTGTGTTATCGCGGTTGGACTGTACCTGGTCGGTCAATACGGTGATTTCGCGGGTTTAAGCCTGTCTGCTCTTGACTCCACAACTGCGTTATGCACGATGGCAGGCGCCATGCTTTTGGCCTATGGAATCGATAAGAAGAGAAAGAAGAATCCTGACAACGACTTGGGATCTGGCTCAACGTCAATGCTCGGACTTGGATCGAGTGATGACGACAATGCCACCAAGGGTTCGTCAACGCCGCCAACCGAATAAGTTTTCCAATAGCTAATGATGAATCGGCTTGCAGGTGTCCTAGAACCATGAACGAAATTTTCTGGATCAATGGCAATCCCCCTCCGCCGCTGGCAGTGGTGTTAAAGCCGTACGGCGATGACAAGTTGGAGAGCGAACTGCTGAGAATCAAGCAGGGCGGCATTCAAACCCTGGTTTCCCACCTCACCGAGAAAGAAGTCGCATTGTTGGGACTGGAGGAAGAAGCTTCAGTCGCGGAGCGGCTGGGGATGGAATTCCTCCTCTATCCCATTCCCGATACTCATTGTCCGCCGGATCCTGATTCCTTCAGAATCTTTATCGAGGAGTTGGTCAACCGTCTCCGAGCCGGCATTCGGATCGGCATCCATTGCCGGGGCAGCATTGGCAGGTCCACCGTCACTGCCGCCTGCACGCTGATTCACCTGGGCTGGAACCCGAAGGCAGCCCTCAAAGCCATAGAAGCAGCCCGCGGCCTCGACGTTCCCGACACCAGGGAACAGAAGAACTGGATTCTGCGCTACAAGGCATGGTAATCGACTATTGCCTTTGTCCTGGCCAACCGGGCCAATGGAACATTAAACAGCAACCCAGGAAATAGCCTTGTTGTAGCTAGAATTTGCACAATCTGGACGACTCTGGCCAATCGTGCTAGACTGTAACTAAATTTAGTCGCAGATGGACGGGGTGTCAGATGTCCAAACTGCAAAAGGCCATGACGCGACTTCTTGCCAAACCCATGGATTACACATGGGATGAGCTGCTGTCGCTGATGAATGCTCTCGATATGAACTCCGAACCTCCGGGGGCTCGGGCAGGAAGTTTATTGATCCGGCAACCAAGGCATTGATTTTTCTGCATGAGCCTCATCCGTCCGGGATTCTCAAGGCCTATCAGATTCGCGCAATCATTCAGTTTCTACGCCAGGAAAGGAAAATTTCATGAGCCAAACGCTTCAATACAAAGGCTATGACGGCTCGGTCGAATATAGCGCCGAGGATCGTGTCTTGCACGGAAAGCTGCTTGGAATTCGTGATGCCATCGTCTACGAGGGGTCGGATGTGGACAGCTTGGAATCCAATTTCCGCGCCGCCGTGGACGAGTACCTGGCCTTTTGCGCGGAGGAGAGCAAGACTCCGGATCAGCCCTTCAAGGGCAGCTTTAATGTTCGTGTTGGACCCAATTTGCACAAGCAAGCGGCTCTGTTTGCCGAAGAGCACAATCAAAAACTGAATGCCGTGGTTTCCAAGGCGCTGGAAGAGTTTCTTATCCAGACCAACGCACAATGAAATCGACTGAGACCGATTATTTTCATCTTGATCCCGACAATTCTCCAGCCTTATAGCTGAAGAGCGGCAGGCGTGGGAGGAACTTCAGACGATGCCGGATGAAGACATCGACTTCAGCGGCATTTCGCCACTGCCAACCACCGGCTGGCGGCGCGTCTCGGAGCTGGTCCCGGCGGAGAACAAGCAGCAGATCACGCTGCGCCTGGACGCCGACCTGATCGCCTTCTTTCGCGCGACCGGCCGGCGCTTCCAGAGCCGCATCAACGCGGCGCTGCGCGACTACGTGACCGCGCAGAAGAAGTCCGCGTAGCCGGCGCTCCGATTCCCTTCCTTGCGCTTGAAACTTCCGTGCGCGCTAACCCCGGTGCAATTCTTCCCGTCCATTTGCCGTTTGTATGCATCACTAGATAGAGTTGCATTCACGCGGAGCCTAAGCGGAGCATGTTCCCAAGGGCTGCCGTGAGCCGTTTTTCGATCCTCTTCCCCTAAGGACGGTTCGTATGACTTCCCTGCCCGTTTTTGAAGTTGCCGGCCCTGTTTCTGTCGTTGCCAACCCAATTTTGGCCGTGGCCAATCGGGACATCGACTCGACACTGCGCGAGGACCGCGTCTTCCCGCCGCCGCCGGAGTTCAGCGCCAAAGCCCACATCAAGAGCCTGGAGCAGTATGAAGCGCTCTACAAGCAGTCCATTGACGATCCTGAGAGCTTCTGGGCCGGCGTCGCCCAGGATTTGCATTGGTTCAAGCCGTGGAAGAAGGTGCTGGATTGGAATCTCCCATCGGCTCAATGGTTTGTAGGCGGAAAGCTCAACCTTAGCTATAACTGTGTGGATCGCCACGCTCTGGGCGCAAGGCGCGACAAGACCGCGCTGATCTGGGAGGGTGAACCGGGAGAGATTCGCCGGCTGACCTACGCCGAACTGCACGCCGAGGTGCAGCGCTTTGCCAACGCCCTCAAGGCGCTGGGAATCAAAAAGGGCGACCGCGTAGCCGTTTACATGGGCATGACGCCGGAGCTGGCGATTGCCCTTCTGGCCTGCGCGCGCATCGGCGCAGTGCATTCGGTCATCTTCGGCGGTTTTGCCGCCAACGCCATCGCCGATCGCGTCAACGATTCAGCCTGCGTCGCCATCCTCACCCAGGACTCCAGTTACCGCCGCGGCAACGAGATTCAGCTCAAGCGTACCGTGGACGAGGCCATGAACGCCTGCCATACCGTGAAGCATGTGGTCGTCTTCCGCCGCACCGGTTCGCCCGTGACGATGGTTGCCGGCCGCGACCACTGGTGGCACGAGCTGATGGCCGCCGCCGCGCCCGATTGCCCCGCCGAAGAGATGGATTCCGAGGATCCGCTTTACATCCTTTACACCTCCGGCACCACCGGCAAGCCCAAGGGACTGGTCCACACCACCGGCGGCTACGCCGTGCAGACCTACCTGACTTCCAAGTACGTCTTCGACCTGCGCGACGAGGACATCTACTGGTGCACGGCCGACATCGGCTGGGTCACCGGCCACTCCTATGTGGTCTACGGCCCCCTGCTGAACGGCGCTACAGTGCTGATGTACGAGGGCGCGCCCAACTGGCCCGACTTCTCCCGCTTCTGGAAGATCATCGACAACCATCAGGTCTCCGTCTTCTACACCGCACCGACCGCCATTCGGGCCTTCATCAAGTGGGGCGACCAGCACGTGGAAAAGCATTCGCTGGCCTCGCTGCGCCTGCTGGGCACCGTCGGCGAGCCAATCAACCCCGAGGCCTGGATGTGGTATCGCGAGAAGATCGGCCACAACCGCTGCCCCATCGTCGATACCTGGTGGCAGACCGAGACCGGGGCTATCATGATCGCGCCCATTCCCGGCGCAGTGGCGGCCAAGCCCGGCTCGGCTACGCGGCCCTTCTTCGGCATTCTGCCCGAGGTGGTCAACAAGGAGGGCCATCCGGTGCCCCCCGGCCACGGAGGCCTGCTGGTCATTCGCAAGCCCTGGCCTTCGATGGCACGTACCGTTTACGGCGACCCCGAACGCTATCAGAAGACCTATTGGAGCGACGTGCCCGGCAGCTACTTTACCGGCGATGGCGCGCGCCAGGACGCCGACGGCTACTTCTGGCTGATGGGCCGTGTGGACGACGTGATCAACGTCAGCGGCCATCGCCTGGGAACCATGGAGGTCGAGTCGGCCCTGGTCGCCCATCCCAAAGTTGCCGAGGCCGCCGTAGTCGGCCGCCCCGACGAACTCAAGGGCCAGGCCATCTCCGCCTTCGTCTCGCTGGAAAGCGGCAACCAGCCCAGCAACGAATTAAAGGATGAACTGCGCAAGTGGGTCTCCAAGGAGATCGGCTCGCTCGCCCGCCCTGACGACATTCGCTTCACTGAAGCCCTGCCCAAGACCCGCTCCGGCAAGATCATGCGCCGCTTGCTGAGGGAGATGGCCGCCCACGGCGAGATCAGGGGCGACACGACAACGCTGGAAGACTTCACCGTGATCGCCAAACTGCGCGAGGCGGAGGAGGGGTAATGCGGCGTTTGCGTTACGGCGTTGCAATGAGCCTCGATGGCTTCATCGCCGGACCCAACGGCGAGTACGACTGGATTGTCTCCGATCCAGCAATCGATTTTGCCGCGATCTGGGCGCGGTTCGACACGCTGCTGATGGGCCGGCGAACCTTCGAGATTGCCAGGGTGAGGGCGGCTCACTGGCCGGATCTCGGGCACCACTGGATTGTTGTGTCGCGCACACTGAAGCCCGTAGAGCATCCAGGCGTCACCATTCTGAGCAGCGGCGTGCAAGAGGCGGTAGCCGCCTTGAAGGCGCAGCCCGGCAAGGACATCTGGCTCATGGGCGGCGGCGTACTCTTTCGCTCCCTGCTCGATGCCGGTCTCGTGGATGCGGTGGATGTCACGGTGATGCCGGTACTGCTGGGAAGCGGAACTCCGTTACTGCCGGAGGGGCCGCGCCAGACTCTTCATCTGAAGGAGAGCAAGGCTCTGCCCAGCGGCGTTCTGGTGCTTTCCTACGCTGTCCCGCCGGAACTGTCGGGAAGACGTTCAGGCGTACAATAAAAACCACGGAGGGATCTTCGATATGGCTGCTGCAACCTTGATCTCTGTCGCGGAGTACCTGAAGACCACCTCCGATCCTGACTGCGAGTATGTGGCCGGTGTGCTGGAGGAGCGTGCGGTGGGCGAATACGATCATGCGACCTGGCAGGCGATATTGGTGGCTTATTTTCTCGCCCGCGAGAAGGAATTGGGCATCATCTCCCGCCCCGAGTTGCGTGTGCAGACCGGACCAGACAATTTTCGTGTTCCTGATGTAACGTTGCTAAGCCGCACCGCTCCCCGCGAGCAGATCATCACCTATCCGCCGCTGGCAGTCTTTGAGATTCTTTCCCCGGAAGACAGCATGACGCGCGTACTCGAAAAGCTCGCGGATTACGAGCGGATGGGCATCGGGGCTATTTGGGTGATCGAACCCAAGAAGCGGTTGTTCTATCGCTTCCTCGGTGGCCAGCTCACGCCCGGAACGATCTTCGAACTGCCAGGCAGCGAATTCAGCGTTTCCATGGCGGATATTGCCGCTTTGGTGGACTGAAATCCCGCCGACAGGAAAGAGCAACCCCGGCTATAGCAAAACCAGGGATGGCGTATCCCGAAACCAACTCACTCAAGTCGACGCGACCAACAGAGAGCGGCGACCTTCGACGAGGCTAATCAGGCTACAGTATCCCTGGTTTTGCTCTAGACCCGTAAGAAATCCGCGCGCCAGCTCTTGATGCGCTCCTTGATCTGCTTGCGGTTCAAATTATGTTCAAGAGCCTGCTTGGCCAGTTCCACCACCTCGTCATCGGCGGCGAATCGCAAGCCGATCAACTGGTCCTCGCTGAGGCGATAGATCTGCGAGTGCCATTCCGTGGGGGCCAGCGCCTGCAAGCGTATCCGCTCCTCCAGCCGGATGACGCGGTCCTGCACTTTGAGCGGATAGGCGCGCAGCTTGATAAAGGGAATGAACACCGCCAGCGAAAGCACCAGGAGCCATGACGACGCGATGGGAGCATCTTTCCAATGATGCACCAGGTGGAAGACGGCGAAGACCAGATTGGCAAGCAGAACCAGACCCAATACAAAATGAAACGGCGGATCCAGCCGCCCGTGGTTTTTGAGATTCTGCTCGGAAGATTTACTCATGTGCAACACCGATTTCTTTCAGGCCGAAGTTGGCTGTTTCGGCTCCGTCGACTCCCGCGGAGCCGCCGGCAACGGCGCGGGGGGCCTGAACACCTGCGCTCCCCGGATTCTGAGCGACGCGGGTCGCTGCTGTCAATGCCCCTAAATTGTCCGGCGCCAGAAGCTGCGGATTCTTGGGGATGAGATGATGGCGGCCGCGCACTAGATAATCCACGAACAAGCCTCCGGCAAGGTAAGGATTCAGCAGCGCAATGGGGATGGCATAGCCGGTGGTGGCCAGCGACTCGGCGATGCTCTTGTTCGAGTGGCTCGGATGTCGGTAGCCGGGAATCTGTGGAATCTCGAAGATTGTCAGTTGCGTCTCAGGATGCTTGCCGGCATAGCGCTCCAGTTTGTAGGCGAGCTGCTTGGGAGTGGTCACGCCCGCGTCCGGGAAGACGCTGCGCTTGAAGGTGCCGGGAAAGTACAGGTTGAGACTGAGACGCGCGAAATCCGAGCAGTTGTTGAACAGGAGGCTGAAGTGGGTGCGGTTCCCGCCGTCATTCATGCGCGCGATCAGTGCATCGTCCTGTTCCTCGGTGGTCTCGAAGCGGAAGGCGTAGATGCGCCGCTCATAGGAGACGCCTACTAATTGGTTCCAGCCGCCATGCAGTACAGTGCCGGGAGAGAGGTTTTCTCCCAGACTGAGTAGATGGGCTTCATGATAGCGGTTGCGCAGCCGTTTGACGGTCTCGCGGTTGACGCGCGAGGGAACATCCGTGGCGTTCTCGACTGAATAGAGGTAAGGAACCAGCGGGATCGCCACCCAGTCGTAACCGTTGATGCCCTGGTAGCGAGCAATGACGGTGCCCAGCTCACCGTCGTGGCAGTGGCGCAGGTGAATGGGAGTTTCAGCGCAGATGCGCTCAAAATAGATCGCATTGTGCCCGGTCGGATTGACCGAGCCAAAGAAACCGTAAGGTTCCTCCATAAGCAGTGCTGCCTGCGCGCGGCTCTGAGCGGGAAGGATAGTCAATAGAGCTAAATTAATGAGAAAAAATACAGTTGCGCGCAACTTTCGCGTCAATAGCATCGCTCCTCCGTGGTCAATAACTTGAACTGCCTTTCAGTATTCCCCGCTTCCGGGAGATGAAAACATCCTGTCCGCGGAGCTTCCGCACAGGAATCTGCTGCGGAAAAGTGTTCACTTTTGCTCATTTTGACACGGATTGCCGGAAAAAGTTACGACTGAACCTTGAAAAACCGAAGATAATCGGTGTTGGGCTAAGAATCGTTACTCTGGGAACGTTCTTTTCCAAGAGACCTCCTCCGTCATCAATTTGGATCGGAGGCTTGAAATTGGCATCCATGAGGTTCCATATGAAATTGCGAAATCTGCTTTTGTTCTTCCTGCTATCCTGCGTGGCGGTTAGCGCGCAAGTGACGTTGCCCAAAATTCTGGCCAGCCACATGGTAGTGCAGCGCGACCTCCCAGTGCACCTCTGGGGCATGGCTGCGCCTGGAGAGGAGGTGCGGGTCAGCTTTCGCGGCGAGACGCGCGCAACCAAGGCCGGAGTACTGGGCCGGTGGAGCGTTTTCCTCAATCCCGGCGCGGCTGGCGGACCCTTTCAGATGACTGTGGAAGGCGCGTCCGCACCTGAGGGCGGCAATCCCGCCCCCGCCCAGACCATTACCCTGGACGATGTTCTGGTGGGCGACGTGTGGTTGGCTTCTGGGCAATCGAATATGGAGTTCGAGATGCGCAAGGCGGCCACGGCCGATGCGGATCTGCCTCATGCGGCCAACCCCCGCATTCGCCTGCTGGTGGTCAAGCATCGCCTCTCGGATCATGAGCAGGACGACATCGAGACCGAGGGATGGGCCGCTTCGTCGCCTGAAACCGCAAATGATTTTTCGGCTGTAGCCTGGTACTTTGCCCGCGAGATTGAACAGCGGGAAAAAGTGCCCGTGGGTATCATCGACTCGACGTGGGGCGGCACAGTGGCCGAGTCCTGGACGCGGCTGACCGCGCTCGGCGAGGACGCCGCGCTGGCGCCGATCTTCGCTTCGCGCGGCAGAATGACCGAACGCGAGGCCGACGCGATCTTGATCGAGAAGGACCGGGAGCGGCAGCGCGAAGAGGCGCGGAAGCAGGGACAGCCGGAGCCGCAGTTTCCCTGGCACCCGCCGCTGAACACATGGGCGCCGGGACTGCTTTACAACGGTATGATCGCGCCGCTGACGCCCTTTCCCATCCGCGGGGTGATCTGGTACCAGGGCGAGAGCAACAGCGCACTGGAGCGCGCGCCGCTCTATAGCCGCCTCTTCCGGACGCTGATCGAGGACTGGCGGCGGCAGTGGGGTGTCGGCGATTTCCCTTTCCTCTACGTGCAGATCGCTAATTTCACATCCGGCCCCGGCGAGGATTGGGCTCTGTTACGCGAGCAGCAGTTGAAGACCCTGGAAGTGCGCAATACGGCCATGGCGGTGACCATCGACATCGGCAACCCGGACAACGTGCATCCCACCGACAAGCTGGATGTGGGCCTGCGCCTGGCTCTTGCCGCGCGTGCCCTGAGCTACGGCGAGGCCATCGAGTACTCCGGGCCGCTCTACCGCCAGGCGACGCCGGAAGGCAGCGCGATGCGCGTCTGGTTCGATCACGCCAAAGGATTGACGGCCAAGGGCGGCGAGCTGACCGGCTTTGAGGTTGCGGGAAGCGACGGAAAATTCTTCCCCGCTACAGCCAGGATCGACGGCACGACCGTCCTAGCTTCGAGTCCTTCCGTTGCCGAGCCGGCTGAAGTGCGCTACGGCTGGGCCAATAGCCCGCGATGCAACGTGTTCAACGGCGAGGGGCTGCCCGCTTCGCCATTCACTTCGGAGCCATAGCGGAAGGGTGCTGTTCTGGCTGGGTCGAGGTCTATCCTTTGGCGGGGACAATAACCGTAGTTTCCTGCACTTCAATCAGGCCGGAGCCGGCAAGCTTATCCAATTCCGGCAGGATCGCATCGACCTTCTCGCGGGTTTCGATGAATTCGATCTTGATGGGTAGGTGGTCGGAGATCTCCAGAATATGAGCCGAGTGAATGCGGTGCGCGGCGCCGAAACCGGCAACGCCTTTGAGCACCGTCGCGCCCGCGATTCCGCTATGAAAGAGGAAGTCGAGGATGCTGGAGTAGACAGGTACCCCATGATGCTTGGCGCCATCGCTCAGGTAGATGGCAACTTTGACGGCTTTTCCGGATTGCAACATTTCAGCATTCCTCCGCAAGCCGGAATTCTATCGCACTCGGCGTCATCCGTGTGCGGAAACCCGGAACTGGTTCTCAGGAGATCGCCTCGGCCAGCAGCGCGCCGCACCAGGTTGCGGTAAGTCCGAGGATGAGGCTGCCCACGGTATAGAGAGCCGCCAGGGCAAAAGCTCCCGAGCGCAAGGTGGAGAGCGTCTCCCACTCAAAGGTAGAAAAAGTGCTGTAAGCGCCGATAAACCCCACCGCAATCAGGAATCGCCAGGCCGGGTCCATGCCGGTTCGCTTGCCCAGGTAGGTCAGCGAGAAGCCTAAGATGATGCAGGCGCTCATATTGATGATGAAGGTGCCGAAGGGAAAGCGCGTCCCCATGCGCCCGGCAATCGTCGAGCCAACCCAGTAGCGGGCAATGGAGCCAAATGCGCCGCCAATGGCGATAAACAGGTATTTCTGCAAGGATACCTCTCTCTTTCTAGATTACCGCGCGAGATAAGACTCTTGATTGAACTCGTCTTCGGAAGCAGCGGCTAATGCCCCATGCGATAGTCCACATACAGGATGTGAGCCTTAATCTGGTCACCGGTTCTGTACTGCGGAAGTTGCGCCAGCTTCAACATCCGCAGAATGGCGCCGGGATTCCCATCGCTCCACGCGACGAGCGAGGGCAGGATCGAGTCCAGATTCGATGCCCGCAACTGAATTCCCTCCGCGTGACGTTGCGCAAATTCCAACGCGATAGCTTCCGGCCAGTTCTTGATCTCAAGACGCTCCGACTTCAGTGCGCACAGTGGGCGCAGAGCGCCAATGTCTTCCATGTGCGGCGAACGCGAGGCAAAGATGACCGGCGTGCGGCCAAAGAAATGCAAATCCTTGATCATACCGGTCAAAACGCGAGACGGTCCATCCAGATGGTCAAGCACCATGAGAAACGGACGTGTATCCAGAGCCCGATGCGCAATTCCTTTGAGGGAGGAGGACGAAAGAGCTTTGCGCTCTCTGGGAATATTCAACTCCTCGTTTGCAGAGTACAGTGCATGGAGCAATGCGAGAAGAAACTCGCGCGGCGAACGCATCCGCGCCACATAGAGCGCAAGCGGCTGACCTTCGGCGAACCTCCGCAACAAGCGCGATTTGCCCACGCCCTCCGGCCCGAATACCAGCATGGATTTTTGCATCTTCGCCTGGTTCCGAAGACGGCTCAGCTCCACCTCGCGCTCGACACAACTCAGATACTCTCGACTCGGCTCGGTTTGGATATACGACAATGGCATCGAGAACGGCTCTCTTTCTTCAGGCAAAATCATGCCGTTCATGTCTTTTCCTTCGCTTCAGGATTCACGATGATTTCATCCCGGACATAACTCTCCATGCCTTTAACCAGGGAGCGAAGCTCATGAATGACTCGATTAAGTCCATCGACCGCATCCGCGGGGACCGCGCCGCAGCCGCGCAGATATTTTGGTTTGAGCTCCTCGATGGCATTATCGATAAAAGACAGGTCTGTCATGATCGACCGTGTCACGGGAATTTCCGGCGGCTCGGGCTTCATGCTCTGCCATTCCAGAGTTTGCAGCAGTTGCGCGCGGAGACAGCGAATATGGCCTTCGATCTGGACCGCCTGAGCGGGGGTAACGTCCACAATGTGGCTAGGAAACGGAGATTCCGTTGCCGCTGATTGGAGAGTTTGCTCGATGTCGCTGAGCAAACCGTCGATGTACTTGCAAGTGACCAGCAAGCGCCTTTGCTGGGGGTCGTTTAGTTCCCCTGGGCGCCGCGTCCTCGCGATCTCCGATTCTGGTTCGGGCATGACTCCTCCATTTTTTTATCATTCTGGTTTGGTCAGAGCAGGCTTTAGGGTAGATGGAAATTCCGGATTGCGTTGATCTCCTTCTCTACCGTGTTGAGGCGAAGCAGTTCTGTCTCGACTGCCGGAGCTCCCTCTTCCTGCGTCTTCCGGGCGCGCGCCAAAGCGAGTTCCGCAATGCGGCTCACTTCGTGCAAGAGTTTTCGTATCTCGACTTCCAGGCGGTTGCGACTCTCCTGCACCCGGTTGAGAATGTCGTTTTGCACTCGTGAGCTATTGACTTCGAGCAGCCATTCCAGAAATTCCCTCGCCTCCCGGTCGATCCTGCTCCGCAAGCCAAAGAAGCCGAGGCAGAGATCAGCCAGCCAGCGCAGTGGCGAGGCAGGCTGCGCGACCCCGATGAACTCTTGAAAGTAAAACTCGGAGCGAACGCGGAAGCCCCGTTCCGTGTCAAGGGCATGGAGCAGGCGGTTAAGCTCGGGGATTTCAGCCTGCGCCAGCTTACTCAGGAAGTCGTTGCCCATCAGGGCAAAGCGGCGAGCCACAAGGCGATACTGCTTCTCTCCCTCCTCCTCTTCGGGCCGCAGCCACGGAATAATGTGGCCACGTACGATCTCTTGCGCCTCGCGCATGATATGGCGGCGATAAGAGGGGCCGAGCGAGTGAGGAGCCGCTTGCAGTGCTGCTTCCAGTTGCTGCGCCGCGTCCGGCCTGGTGGCGGCCAGATAGGCTTTGCGGCGATCAAGAAAGAAATCGGAGAGCCGGTGCTGCTCGCCCATCAGAAGATAGCCCAGCTCCCGCATGGATCGCTCCGCTTCCGCGATGGTCTGCTTCATCGCCGCAATGCGCTGTTCGGATTCTTCAACGGGACGCAGCAGCGCGTCGCGTTCTTCGCACTCGCTTGCCAGCAATTCTTCGCTCAGGCGCTGGATGCCGCGCTCGCCCGCGGACTGGATGAGTTCGCGGCCGGAGCCTTGCACCAGGCTTTGCAGCGCATCGACCAGCTTTCCCCAATCGCGTTCCGGGCCTCGTTTCTCCAGCTGCTCTGTCGCACTGATCTCGAAGACAACTTCAGAGGGCCGGTGCAGACGCTTTGCCAGCAGCCGTTGGGTGAATGCGATCGCCGCGGCCTTCTCGGGCGCGCTTGCTTTATCCGCCTTGTTGAGAACGACGATCAGATGTTCGACATGCTGGGCCACGGATTCGACCAGTGCTAACTCTTCTCCGGCCAGCGGCGGGTCGGATCCGGTCACCACCAGCGCTGCATCAATATGGGGAATAAAGGCCTGCGTGGTTGCCGTGTTGCTTGAAAAGACCGATCCCAGGCCGGGAGTGTCCACCAGGCACATGCCGGTCGCCAGAAGCCGGCAGGGAACAAACACCTCGGCGCCCGCGATCTGCTTTATATTTTCCGGGTTGTGCTCTTCTGAAACGTACTCTTCCAACGCATGCAGGGCAATTGTTCGCCAACTGCTGTCGGCGGCGCGAATCCTTGCGCTCCGAGCGCTGCCATAGCGGATCACCGTGGGCACTGCGGTGACGGGAACAAAACCGGTGGGCAGAATCGACTCGCCAATCAACGCGCCGATCAGGGTCGACTTGCCGCGTTTGAACTGGCCGACACAGGCAACGAAAAAGCGGCCTTCGGCAAGGCGTTCAGCCAGTGCGTTTGCTTCAATGGCAACATCTTCACGATCAAGTTGCGCGGCCAGCCCGGCCAGATCCTGCAATCGCGTGATTCCATCGCCACCTGCCGCCGGCTCCGATTTTGTCCCGTCTTCCACCTGAAGATCCATTTCCTATCTCCAGCAGCGTCGTCGCCAAGCCAATCCGGCGCGGAGAGCAGTCGTTCGCCATGAGCAGGAACTCTCAATTTGTCATTCAGGGATCAAGCCGGGAGATAACTCCGCAACAGGAAACCCTGTCAGGAGTCATCATCTGTCCGGCCTATGAGGAGGGGACAGCGGTTAAGGGTGAACTCCTTCACCACAACCAACACTTAAATTGTAAGGCTATGCTGCCCGGTTGTCGAGGCACTGTGTTATCCCACCCTTTCGTGAAATACCGTAGAAGGATAGGGCACCCAGTTCCTCGAACTGATAAAAATCGCTACCTGTCAGTGCACGAGTAGCAAGGATCAATCGAGGCCTGAATCAGCGGCGTGTCGGCGAGGCGCGCGCCCTTCACCATCCAGCGAATCGCCGGCATTACGGCAAAGGTCGGCGTGCGCACATGGACACGGGCCGGATTGCGCGAGCCTTCTTTCCAGGAGACCGAATACATCACCTCGCCGCGCGGAGCTTCAACGCGGGCAGTAGCTGTTCCGGTAGTGAAGATGAACTTCTCACCCTCGGTATGAATCTCGCCCGGAGGCAGCTTGGCCAGCGCCTGGCGCAGAATCTTGCAGCTCTCCATAATTTCGAGAGCGCGGACCAGCAATCGGGCCGTCACGTCGCCGGCCGGCTGCACCGGCACGTCGAAATCCATCTCCGCGTAGGCCGCATAGGGCGCGGCTTTGCGCAAGTCCTGAGGCAGCCCGGAGGCGCGCGCCACCGGCCCCACAACGCCGCAGGAGAGAGCCTTTTCCGTGGTCAGCACGCCGATGCCCGCGCAACGCGAAGTGGCCGTTCTGCTTGTTGTGAAGATCGGAATCACGGTGCGGGCCATCTCCAGCTCCAGCGCCTCGACCATCTTCAAAATCGACGCAGGGTCGGTAATGTCGCGATTGACGCCGCCAATCCGGTTCATCGAATAGTTGACGCGATTGCCGCTAATGGCGGCGAGGATGTCCATCACCTTCTCGCGCAGCTCGAAACAGGTCATGAACATGGTTTTGAAGCCCATCAGCTTGGCGGCGATGCCCGCCCAGAGCACGTGCGAGTGCAGCCGCTCCAGTTCCGCCATGATGACGCGAATGTACTGCGCGCGCGGCGGCGGGGTCTGGTTGGTCAACCCCTCCATCGCCCGGCAAAACGTGAGCGTGTGAATGAACGAGCAGATGCCGCAGACCCGCTCCATCAGCGCGATGTCCTGAATGTGGTTGCGCGTCTCGGCCAGGTGCTCGATGCCGCGAAAGTTGAAGCCGATATGCAGCTTGGAGTCGATCACCGTCTCGCCTTCGCAGATCAGATCCAGCTTGTAGGGTTCTTCGAGCGCCGGGTGATATGGGCCCATGGGGATTTTGTAGCTCATTTTTTCTCCTATCTCGTGGCCACGGCGTCGCGCAGATTCACGCCGGTTGTGTCTCCCTGGCGCAGCAGCAATGGTTCATACTCACGGCCCTGAAAGTCCAGGGAATATTCCTCGTGAATCTCGCGCTCAATCCAGTCCGTAGCCTCGCACAGGTCGTAAATGCTATCGATGGAGTGCGCGGCCAGCTGAAAGTTAAAACCCAGCAACTGGCCGTCGAGGTCCCAGTGGTACTCCAGGCGAAAGCCCTCATCTTTTGGCAACTGATAGGCGGTGATGGTGATGAACCGCGCATGAAGCTCGTTCATCGCCTTGGCCAGCTCGCGCACCTTCGCCGCGCCCAGCGTCAGCCAATGCACGCCGCCCTTTTCAATCCAGGGTTCGGTAATCCCCAGTTTTTCTGAGATGCTTTCGAGCGGGGTCATTGCGTGCCTCCAGGGACGGGTTCTGCCGCGGGTACGGCGGCTGCCGGTGGCGCTGCAACGGCCGGTTTGACAGTCTGCTTGCGGGCAATGGTGTAGGATTTTTTCAACTCGCCGATGGTCAGGTAAATTGGCGGACACTCCGAGTCCTGGCTGAGCGCGTGTTCCTTGCAGCCCTCGACGCATCGCCCGCAGAAGGTGCATTGGCCGGGATCGTAGCTCCAGGTAAACTCACCTTTGCCGGCCTTAAATTCAATCGCGCGCGCGGTGCAGCGCATCTTGCAGATCGCGCAGCCCGAGCAGAGCGCGGGATCGAAGCGGACCAGGCCGCGGTAGTGTTCGCTCACCTTGGGACGCGCGGGAAAGAGTGTCGTCCGCGAGCCGCCCCACAGGTTCTTCCACATCATGGTCAGAATATTCATGCTCTAAACCTCATGAAGAGCGCGGATGCAACGGCCAGAACCGCGAAGATCAGCGTGCATTGCCAGTAAAAGCGCACCGTGGTATCGATCTGCAAGCGCGCGGTGGCCGCCGCCACCACCGACAGGAGCAAGACGATGGCAAAGGTGAGCGCAACGAAGACCAGAGCGGCAACCCACCAGAGCGTGAGGGCCGGAGCAATCAGCGTGGCCGCCAGGCCCGTGGCCGCAACCCACTCCAGTCCATGCGAAAGCTCCCACATGGCCAGCTCGGGTCCGGCGTACTCGGTCATCGGGCCGGAGTAAATCTCCTGCTCGGCGTTGGGCAGCGAAAAGGGATTCAGGTGCAGCTTCGCGGG
This sequence comes from uncultured Occallatibacter sp., assembly GCA_964595845.1. GTDB lineage: Bacteria > Acidobacteriota > Terriglobia > Terriglobales > Acidobacteriaceae > Telmatobacter. The sequence continues at coordinate 55,937 of CAZQRX010000006.1, forward strand.
CAGGCAAACCAGAATCGCCACAATGCCCAGCCAGCGCAGCGGCGAGGCCGGCAGTTGCGCCAGGGCTTGAAGACTGAAGGTGTGTTGCGAGGCGGCGATGGAGATGATCGCCAGCAGAAAGACGATGTTGTAGGAGACGCTGAGGACAGCCTCGCGCGCCGAGCCAATCTCGCCGAAGATCGAGCCGGAAGAGAAGCCCGCGGCGATGATGCACATCGAAGGAACTTCCAGCAGCGCCAGAAGCAGAATCAAGTCGCCCTCAAAGCCGCCCGATGCGGGCAGCACTGGCAACAGGCCCACCGCGCCCGCCGCCGCCGAAACCGCAATCAGCGGCCAGGCCCTCATCAGCAGTCCGCCCACGCCGTTGCGGGGAGGCGTGCTCTTGCCCAACAGCTTGATGAAATCGAAGAACGGCTGCATGAAGGGAGGGCCGATGCGCCCCTGCATCCGCGCGACCGCCTTGCGTTCCACCCAAAGGAAGAACCATGCGGCGGGCACGGCGAAGAGCAAGCCGGGAAAGATGAGCAGGCGGGCGAGGGCAGTGGTCAGACTGTTCCAAATCTCTGGTGTAATCATGCCCGCACCTCTTCATTCTTCGTTTCCGTTGTGGCCGCGCATGGGCAAGCGCCTTCGCATCCCGGCCCCACTAAAGGCATGACGACCGGCGCAACGGGCAGCTTCTTTGCGGCTCTCTCGGCCAGAATCTCGGCCGCCTTGGCGATGCCTTGGATGATGGCGTCGGGACGGGGCGGGCAGCCGGGGACAAAGACATCCACCGGAACGTGCCGGTTGAGCGGCCCGTCCAGCGTGCGGCTGTCTATGAAGACGTTCGTAGTCGCCGGGCAGGAGCCGATGGCCACCACCGCCTTGGGCCCGCAGACCTGGTCGTAGACGGTCTTGATGGCGTTCACCGCGTTGTGGGTGACGGGGCCGGTGATGCAAAGAATGTCGGCGTGGCGCGGCGAGCCTTCCAGGCGCACGCCCAACTGCTCGGCGTCGTAACGCGGCGTGAGGCTGGCGATCAGCTCAATGTCGCAGCCGTTGCAACTGCCCCCGTTCATGTGGAAGAGCCATGGGCTGTGGCGCCGGGAGTAGCACATCAATTTATTCCAGAGGTTCATGGCCTACCTCCCAGCAGCATTCCGAGCGCGTCCGGCCAGATGCCGCCAGCCAGCAGCAGCACAACCAGCGCAACAATCACAGTCTGCAATACAAATGGCTCCCTTATTGGATGCTCCGGGGTTGGCTGCGGACTCGGCTCACCCGGCGGACCCCACCAGACGCGCGTTAAAGCCAATGTGTACGCGATCAGTGCCAAAATCGACGAGACAATGAAAACTCCTGCCAGCGGCCAGCCAATCTTCTCGGCTGTCTCGTAGAGTCTCCACCGTCCGATGTAGCCCATTGTCGGCGGAATGCCCAGCATCGCCAACATTCCGAAGAGGAAGCCAAAGGTGCTGACCGGGTAACGCACGGCCAGGCCTTTCGGCTCGCCATCGAGCGCACCGTCTGCTTCGGGGCCGCTGAGGCAGATAAAGAGCAGCGCCTTGGCGAGTGCGTGGGTCGAAGCGGCAATCACTGCGCCGTGCAACCCAAGCAACTTGACAGAAGCTGCTCCCAGCATCAGAAAGCCGACGTCCTCGACCGTCGAAAGAACCAGCAATCGCTTGAGACTGCGTTGCGTGAGCATCAAAAAAGCAGCTAGGAGCGATGTAGCGGCCGCCGCGCCCAGCAGAAATGGATGAAGATGGTAGGAGTCGGGAATCGTGCGCGCGGAAACCATGAACTCGCCGAAAGCGGCCATATCAACAACGGCGATAATCAAACCTAGAACTACGGCCGGAACTTCGTCGGCCAGACTGAGCAGCCAGAAGAACAGCGGCACAGCGGCCAGTTTCACGCAGACGCTGGTGATAAACAGCGCCCAAGCCCATTGATACTGTCCCTGCTCCAGGAAAAGACCGCTGGCCACAATGGACAATGCCGAGATAAGAACTACGACCAGGTAAGTCAGCTTCGCCGCTTGCGTGCGCGCGCTCTGCCAGACCAGCGCCACGGTCAGAAATGCGCCCAGTTCCAGGAATCCAAGGCGCAACCAATGATTGGGAACGGCCACAACCAGGCCCGCCACAGTGGCTGCGCCAGCCAGAGTCATCAGTGGTGCAAGGCGGCGGCTCTTCGTGTACGTGAGAGCGGCCAGCACCAAGGCGAGTCCGGCCATGGCGCAAGCGGCAATCAGCAGCTTCGGCATCTCCAAATTCGGCAAGGCTCTGGTCGGATTCCAGCCTGAAACACCAAACGCAAACCAGCGAACCCCCGCCAGTATCGCCGCCGCCAGCACAACAACCAGCACCAATGCTCGCCGTTCCATCCAGGAAACGATGATACCCAGCCCGCGCGAGACCGCCTGCAAGCCGCGCCAGACACCCAGGTAGACAGCGTCCACATTCGACCAGCGGAAGAACTCATGCCAGTTTTGCAGGAAGATGCTGGAGAAATCGCCCGCCGTCAGTCTTCCCTCGGAAGAAAGTGGCTCGCCGCCAGTGAAGACGCCCCCCCCGGCCAGCGCCGCTCCGGCCACCTTAGGCTGGCGCGAGACATAAGCAACCGCGTAGATCGCTCCGCCTACAACCAACGAAAAGACCGCCAGCACCAGGCCGCCCACGCTGGAGAAGCTGCCCGCATCGGACGACAGCCCAAGCCACGTCACCTGCACCGCGCTCATTTGCAGCGCATTCAGAATCGGATTGAGCAGGTAGTTCACAGCCAACTGCGGCGCAACGCCCAGAATCACGCTGCCCGCGGCCAGGAAGCCCATCCCCCAGACCATCGTCGGCGGGGATTCGTGGGCGTCTTTGGTCGCCTCGGTCGTAGGGCCCAGGAAGACTGCGCTGGTAGCCTTCGCGCCCAGGAAGACCGTGCCCAGGCTCACCGCCCAGGCCACCATCGCGGGCACGGCCCATCCGGCCTGCAACGCCGCCGCATAGAGCATCCACTTGCTGGCGAAGCCGCTCATCAGCGGAATGCCCATCATGC
>CAZQRX010000007.1:0-58764 GCA_964595845.1 uncultured Occallatibacter sp.
GGCAGACGACTTGTCCACAGCGCCCTGCGTCATGCGATGAAACCTCCATTTGGTTTTTCCGCGGTTGCAGTCCGCATTTGAGGATGGCGGGACGCGACTCAGCATTTCAACGGGAAAAATCGGTTGTCAGGCTGAGCGCGCGCCAGTCGTCCAGGCATCGGAAAGCGCTGCGCGGGATTGATTCGTCGTTACTACGAATATCGTCTTTAGTATACAGTTGCCTGTGCCGAAGGTCACAATCGATACTTTTGGGCTTCAAGCCCTGTACCATTCCGGAGCCATGCTTTTCGCAATATGATACGAAAACCAGCATCAGAACCCAATTTGGAAGGAAAGCGGGCGCGATTATGCGGCGGAACAATAGAACTCAGGGCTGGATTGTGATTTTACGGCCAAATTTCGGGTCATAAGAATCCGCTCCAGGCCCACCAGCGCCAGGATCTCGGCGATATGCGGCGAGGGATTCACGACCGTAAAAGAATGGCCGGCCTCGCGCGCGCCAACGTAGAGCGAGATGAGGGCGGCGATGCCCGCCGCGTCGATGCGCTCGATGGAGCTCATATCCAGCGTTACGCTTTGCCGGCGCACGAGCGGGGTGAACCGGGCGAGCAAGGCCTGCTCGCTGCCCCGAACCAGTTCTGCAAGTTCCGTCGGCCCGGTGTATTCACTGGCCGGGAAGATCGCCGTGTCGATTGGGATTGTGCCTGTCATCATAAAACCTCCTTGGAAAGCCGGTTAACGCTCTTGGACCGTCGCGTTGCGGCTTGGGTTGCAATTTCTCATCGCGTCTCCCACGTTCTCTTGGGTAGCACGCGGGCGGCCACAAACGCAAGGGAAGGAAAATACTGAAATTGCAGGGGATAGCAGCATTTCCGGATTCCATGGGACCGTTCCAGGTGTTCATTTGCGCTCGCCGCCGTCCGCAATTGAACACGCTGAGACTCAGTACGCAAACAGGAGGGCCGCCGGTTCCATGGCCAGCGCTTTGCCCTGCCCGGTGGGCGACACGCTCTATAACACCCACAGGCCAGCAAGAACTGCACATACGCCGCAGCCATTGAGCAGACCAAACGCTGTTGACGAGACAGAGTGACGGATGCTTACACGCCTCTGTCGGTTATTTTTCGCGGAGAGACAATGAACAAGGCGGGCAGAATAGTTCAGGCCAGCAAGTAGCTGATGCCGTGTTCGTCCAATAACTGGCTATGCTCCGGGGCAAGGTCGCGGTCGGAGATGATTTGATCGAGCTCGGCCAGATCGGCGACGTGGATCATCGCATTCCTTCCGAACTTGGTATGGTCGGCAACAATGACGACCCGCTGCGCGCACTTCATCATCGCGCGAATCGACTCCACTACCAGAGCGCTGGTGTCGCTCAGTCCATCCGCGGTGATGCCGCGGATTCCCAGGATGGCAACGTCCGCGGAGATGCTTTGCAACATTCGTTCGCAGATGGGGCCAAACTGAATGCCCAGGCGCGGATAGAGATAGCCGCCGGTCAAAGTGACTTCGGTCTGCTTGCACTCCCAAAAGATCATAGCAACCGGAATCGAGTTAGTAATAATCTGAATGGGGCGGGAAAGAAGGCATCGGGCGACTTCGGCTACCGTCGATCCGCCCCCAAGAATGACCGTTTGCCCATCTTGAATCAGATCCGCCGCCGCCCGCCCGATGCGCATTTTTTCTTCCTGGCAGCTTACCGAGAGCCGCCGGAAGTCGAGCGCCTCCTCGCGGGAGGAGGTGGACATGGCTCCTCCGTGAACGCGCCGTATGTTCTGGCTGCGCTCCAGTTCAATCAAATCGCGGCGCACCGTGGCCCGGGAAACATCCAGTCCAGCGCACAAATCCTCAAGGCTGACGAAGTCTTGCCGCGACAGGGCATCCTGGATGTAGCGAAGGCGCTCTACTTGGTTCATCGTGGAAAGGCACCCTGGAACAATCACCCGCGAGTTCCGCGCGCCAGTAAGGCGGCGACTTCGATTATGCGCCAATTGCTCATAATGCTGCAAGAGACTTTACAATCATTCAGAAGATGCACAAGGAATACTCATTTTAATCTGTCAGGATCCGCTTGCCCCGGCGATTGGGTTATCCTGTTTCAGGGGGAATTCATGTCATCTACAGCCGGTTCGTCGAGACAGCGGCTAGTTAGCGCAGAGGTTACGGGAACCCCACTCCCAGGCCCATTTCTTACCCATGCCGCCGTCCGCGGATGGCTAGGTTTCGCCATTCTCCTGTATTTTCTCCAGGCTCTGCCTTATCTGTCCTGCCGCTGGGTCACGGATGAAAGTTGGTACGCTGCGCCGGCGTATTCCATTATCCACGGCAACGGAATAGCGAATCCCGCTTTCGGCCCCAATGAGCTGGAAAACCATATCGATGCGCGGCCGCCCGGAACCGCGATTGTTATCGCCGCGGCGTTCCGCCTCTTCGGAACAAGCCAGATATCCGCCCGGCTGGGATCTATTCTTGCCGGGCTTGCTGTGATTCTTCTTACTTATTTCCTGGCGCGCGATGTCATTGGGCAAGCGGGCGCCCTGTTCGCAACATTCCTTGTAGCATCGGATAACTTGATTGTAATCACCTCCCGCACCGCGCGGCCGGAAGCTCTGACTACCATGGCGGTCCTTCTATCGCTGCTGGCCATGAAGCAGTATGCTCGATACGGCCTCATCGGCTGGGCATTTCTGAGCGGCTTGCTCATCGCCTTGGGAACCATGTTTCATATCACACTGCTGGGATACATTGTTTCCTTCGGCATCCTGGCGATTGTTGTTGATCGCCGGCGAGGCGGATTCCCCCTGCGCGGCGCAAGCGCCTATACCTTCGGATATGCACTTGGGCTGCTGCCCTTCGCCGTCTGGATACTGACCGCTCCTTTGGGACGCGCAGGCTTCCGGCAAGAATATCTGAACCGCGCGGCAGGCATTCCGTTCTGGTCGAAATTCTTGCAGGAGGGGCATCGCTATTCCGATCTGATCGGCATGAATATGCTCCACGGGCACGGAATGGAATTCCTTCCCGTCAGGCTTCCTGTGCCGCTCTTTTTCCTGGCAGCCAGTTTTCTGCTCTGGAAACTGCGCCGGCAGTGGTTTTATCTGGAATTGCTCCTGCTAACTCCTACCGTATTTTGGCTTATCTATACGGCGAACAAGTCCTCTCGCTATTTAGCGCTTCTTGCGCCCGTATTTGCTCTGGCAATCGGCGCAGCGGTTGCCGCCTCGAACTCAAGCCGCAGACTGCATCGCATCGTTTTGTTCCTCTCCTGTTTGGCTGTCGCCGCGCAGATGTCGGCAAATCTGTTTCTTCTGCATGAAGCGCGAAAGGCGAATTACGGCAAGCTGACAGAGGAGTTACGCAGCGTGATCCCCCCAGGACAAACCGCCTACGGAACCGTAACCTTCTGGCTTGCGCTCCGCGATCATCCGTACATCTCCTATGAACGCACGGATCCCTGGATGGCGGCCAACCAGTTCCACACCCGCTACTTCATCGCCGGCGACCGCATGATGACCAGCGGTAACGCAAGCGACGAGGCCTTTTATGAGAGCCTCAATCGAAGCATGGATGAGGTCATCTCCCATAGCAAACTGGCCGGGCATTTTCCCGACCCCTACTACGGCGACCTGAAGGTCTATGAGCTTCAGGCGCCCTGATCGTCTGCGATCACCCGACCGGCTGGCTCTCGATAACGGCGTGCCGCTTTTTCATCTTGAGAAAAGGTGTCTCGAAATAGCGATAGGAAACCGCCGCCAGCAGCACCGTTAGTCCCAGCGCAAGAACGCCCTTCAATAAGTAAATCGGACTATTGAAGGACACAAGGTGCCCGATCAGCAGTTTGCTCGTCAGGTAGGCTCCGAACGCATGATAGACATAGAGCCCGAATGAGATACGCCCCAGATAGATAGCCCAGCCTGGAAGTACCTTCGGGCTGACCCCCAGAAACGCGATCAGGATCAAGACAGACCCCAAAGAGGCCAGCGCATAACCGCTGATAAGCGGCCAACTGCCGGGGTTTTCGAGGCCATCAAAGCTAGTGTGCAGTGTATAAGAGGCATAAAACCAGCAAGAGTAACTTCCGGCAACCAGCATCAGCCGATGCCATACTGCGAGCTTGGGTAATCGACCGCGTAGTACGAGGCATAACAGTATACCGGCGGCGAAACATTCGAATTGCACGAACGGATTATACCAAATCGCATCTCTGGTTACCTTTACATTACCTAGATAATAGATCCAGACATTGGCAACAAGGATAGTCACCGCGCAAAACCCATAGAGCGACTTGCGATTGAAATATTTCACGATCCAAGGCGCGAGAAGATAAAACTGCTCTTCGACAGAGATACTCCATAGCGGTAACATTGGATTCGACATCCCCCCATGAGTTATGAGGTACCAGCTGGACATGAAGATAGAATACCAACCCATATAGACAATATCGCCGCGATAGCCGCCGGGTAGTAGGGCGACGGCCACTCCAATTGCCACGCCAAGGTAATAGAGCGGCCAAATCCGCAGAATACGCCGAATATAGAACTGCTTGATACTAACGGCGCCGGCGGTTGCCCGTTCCCTGAGCAGCAACTCGCAAATGAGAAAGGCGCTTAGAGTGAAGAAGAGGCTAAGACCGAATCTGCCAGTGGTGGATATTGCGTAAAGGATTGGAGTAAAGCCTTTAAATATAGAATCAATGCGAGAATCCGGACTGCTGGGAAGTTCATGGGAAATAAATACTAACATGAACGCAATCAAGCGAACGACGTCCAATTCTGGGCGGTAGTACCGGCCAGTGCCTGGTTTTGGTTCAGCCATGAACCTTTGTACCCTCTCTTCCAGTTCAAGTGCGGCGCCGTGCCACAAAAAGCGCAAGATAAGAGTAACATAGGCCGCGTACGGGGATCCGGTCTGTTTCAGGACCATTGCAACCATCGCTGACGGCATTCTCACCAGAGCCCGCCTCGCGTTTGCTGCCTGCTGGGATATAAAATTACTCTGGACAATCTATTGGCATTGGATGGTCACCGGGTTCCATGCCCCACGCTCCCTATGTTTCTCGTATACCGCGGGTGTATTCCCTAGTGCTTCTGAGCGCCGCAGAATACCCGCTGGAAAGGGCTTTATGAATCGCTTCGGAAAGCTTGTCGAATGCAGGATTCTGTTTGCATTTGCGCTGGCCGCGCTGCTGATCAGTTCCCTGACGCAGCGGTATCTGGGCCATATCATGTCCTCGCCGGATCTTGATTTTTACGACTATTACTTCGCCGCGCAAGTCGTCCACGACAATCCCCATGCCAAACTCTATGCCGGCGCAACGGGCGTCAATCCGCAACTTCTTAGCGCTCCGGCGGACAGTGAACTCTTCGCTCACGCAAAAGCGGCTGGCTTCGACGACGTGGAGTTTTACCTTTATCCCCCCCTTCTTGCCGATCTGCTCGCTCCCTTTTCGCAACTGCCGGCCCATCTGGCCGCTGGCCTATGGCGATGCTTGAATCTGGCTCTGGTGCTGGCGTCTGTTTTATTGCTTGCGCGGATGTTGCGCGTGCGCATTCTTAGTTTCGAGTTTGCCGTCTTCACGCTGGCCGCGTACAGTTTCTGGCCTATCCACGAGACCATTTCAGACGGGCAGCTCGCAATTGTCCTGCTCGCGCTCTGGACCATCGGTATCGCCGCTTATTTTGACGGCCGCATGATCCTCTCGGCCGCCGCCTTTGCTCTTGCCACGGCTTTCAAGGTCACTCCCATTCTGATTGTTCCCCTCTTTTTCATTTGGAAGGACCGGAGATGGCTGGTTTCCTATCTTGCAATCTCTCTCGGTCTGGTTGCGGCGATGGTCGCCTTCAACGGTTGGCAGACAATAAACGTTTATCCGGCGGTCATGTCGGCCATGGGCGGCGGCCTTCCGGCTTACCAGAACAAAAGCCTCGGTTCCCTGGTGACCTGGGCATATTACGGAAAACTCTTTACTCTCGGTTCGGCTCGAACGGTAATGGTTAACTCGCCCCGCGCCCTATCGATGGCCGCAAAGCTGGTCAGCGGAGCCTTCTATTTATTCTGCCTGTTCCTTGTGTGGCGCAGCCGCCACCGGCTTGACCGCGCATCGAGAGCGGCTTTAATTGCCGTCTTCGGAGTGGTCACGGCGTGCGTTTCTCCGGTCTCATGGCGGCACGGCTATGCCGTCGCGCTCATCGCGCTGGCGATTTACTGGGTAACGGCTCTTCGCACTCCGCCCCGGATACTTCATGTTGTACTGCTGACCCTGACGACCTTTACGCTCGGCTCGCTGTTCTTTGATTTGGCATCCCAGGCCCCGCTGCCCCAATTCTGCAAGATACTCCTGGCCGCATCGTGGGTCGTTTTCAGTGTCTTGTTCTGCCTGGACGCGCTCTTTCACGCGAAGGCCGGCGGTCAGACCGTCACCTGAGCCGCGTTTCTTGAGCGTCCGGCGCTTTCAGCATGAATTGTGCTTGGGATAAAGCGATCGATGGATTCCGCTTAGCGGCTTGGGTTATCCTGCTTGAGACTGCCAATTTCGCTCAGTCGACCGCACAATGGGTTTTGTTTTAAGCATTCTCTATTTCGTTACGGACTACCTCACGCCTACGACCCTCTTCGGGCCGCTGGCCCCTTATCGTATCGAGCTGATACTCGCCGTGCTGATCTTGCTTGTGTCGCTGCCCAAGCTGGCGACATCTTTCATCTCGAAAACGCCGCAGTCGCTGGCCTTGTTCGGACTGGCGTTTGCGGGCTTTTTGTCTATTTTCATCGAGGCGCGTTGGGCCCGGGGAGGGGTACAGGCATTTCTGGAATTTCTTCCGAGTATCTTTGCTTATTTGCTTGTGTGCCTGCACTGCAACTCGAAGAGGAAGTTGCAGGCAATCGTCTTCATGCTGCTGTTCGTCTGCCTGTTCGTGATTGCGCAAGGGTACATCGACCTGCGTTATGGAGTTCCCACGGGCGGGCCTTCTCTATCCGAGGACGAGGAGAGCGCCGGTCTGAGTCTGTGGAACATGGAGCATCCTTATCTTCTTCCCAGAGGGAGCGATGAGGGAGTGCCGGTTTATCGGCTGAGGGGACTGGGGCTCATCAACGACCCGAACGATTTTGGCCAGTTGACCGTCTGCGTAATTCCTCTGATGTTCATCTTCTGGCGTTCCAAGAATTTGCTCTGGAACATCGCGTGCGTACTCCTGCCGGTGAGCGTTTTGCTCTTTGGCACGTTTCTGACACACTCGCGCGGCGCCCTGGTGGCCTTGACGACGATGGCGGTGGTGGCGGCGCGGCGGCGCATCGGGACGCTGCCTGCGCTGCTGATTGCCGGCGGGCTATTTGCGGGAGCCATGGCCCTGCACTTCACAGGAGGACGGGCCATCTCTGTCGATGCCGGTGAAGACCGCACGGCTCTTTGGGGTGAAAGCCTGCAACTTTTCAAATCGCATCCCTTATTCGGCGTGGGAGCCGGAAATTTGCCGGACTATCTCGGTCACACCGCGCACAACTCGGTCGCTGTCTGCGCGGCGGAGCTTGGCATAATCGGGCTGTTCTTCTGGTGTCTGTTCCTGTTTCCTACGATGAGAGACGCGCTGGCGCTAGCTTCGCCGGCGCGGGTGAGTGAAGCAGAACAGGTTGAGCCAGAGGAAGAACATTTGCCGCTTCCGGCCAGGAAGATGGATGTCATCGACAAGGCGGAGGTCAATCACCTGGGGCGGTTGATGGTTTTATCGCTCACGGGCTTTCTGGTGGCTGGCTGGTTTCTTTCCCGCGCCTTTGTCATGTCGTTTTTTCTGCTGGGCGGCATGGTTGAGGTAGTTTTCGAACTGGCTCTGCAAAGAGGGATGATCGCACCCCGCCTGCCGTTAGCACGGGTTATACCATATGCTGCCGGATTGGCGATCTCGCTCGTGCTGCTGATGTACATCATGCTCCGAGTTGCGAACCTCATGCTCTGATTCCAGCAGACGAACCGCCTGCGGAGTTTATGTTAGACACAGAGGACGGACGGGAGTTGGACGGCCGGAGATTCAGGCATCCTGTATGAAGATTGCACATGTAGTTGACAGCATGGAGGTCGGCGGGGCCGAGATGCTCGTCTCGCAGATGTGCCGTCTGCAAAGGGAACAGGGGCACGACCCGTGCGTTTATGCTGTCTCGAGTCTTGGTGCGCTCGGCGAGCGGATGCGAAAAGAAGGCTTTGCCGTGCAGCCGCACGTGGGGCGGCACCTGTCTGACGCCACGCGCAATTTCTTTCGTATTTTCAAAGAGGCGCGGCCCGACGTGGTCCATCTTCATAACCCGACGCCGACGGTCTATGCTGCTATGTCCGCCAGGATGGCCGGTGTGCCCAGCATCGTCAGCACCCGGCATAGCCTGGTGGCGCGCCCGCGCAGGCTCATCGTGGAGTTGAAGTACGCCTATGCGGCAGCCTTCTGCGACTGGATTGTCGGCATCTGCGATGCAACAACCAGCAATATCAAGAGCATTCACGGCATTCCAGCGCGAAAGATTGTGCGTGTGTACAACGGAGCGGATCCAATGTTACGCGTGACAAAAGAACAGTGGCCGCCGAAGTCAGGATTTACATTGGTTTACGTTGGACGGCTGGAGCCCGTGAAGAACCATTCGCTGCTGTTGCATGCCTTTTGCCTGGCGCTCAAGTCCATGCCCGGCTTACGGCTATGGATGGTGGGCGATGGCAGTGAGCGCACGGCACTGGAGAGCCTGGCCTCGCAGTTGGGCATAACTTCGCACGTTACATTCTGGGGGCAGCAACTTGACGTGGCGCCGTTCTTATCCGCGGCCGATGCCTTCGTCATGTCATCAACGTCGGAGGGATTGCCCATCTCGCTTCTGCAAGCCTTCTCAATGGGACTGCCGGCAATCGTGACCGATGTGGGGGGAATGGCGGAGGTCGTCCGGCTGGCGCAGGCGGGGGTTACGACGCCGGTAACGGATCCTTCCGGGATGACTGCGGGGATTCTGCGACTGGCAGAAAACGATGCGGAACGAGCGCAATTCTCGAAGAACGCGGAAGCCGCATTCCACTCGCGATTTACTCTGCAAACCATGGCCGATGCCTACATGGACCTCTATCGGAACTCCGTCCGGGCCCGACGCGCATAGCCATCATCCCACGGCGCCGAATGCGAAAGGAGCCGCGCTGCTCTCCGCTTCAGGGATTGCGCACGCAGTCTTTGTCCCTGCGAATTGGAGTACCTAACTCGAGGACTTCAAAGTCAGTAACCTTCAGGGCCTGCAAATCGTGGGACCCGAAATCCATGTCGGTGTACTTTGCGGTTGTGTCTCGATCGTTCTGCGCGGTGAGGGCCATATTGCCGCCGTCTGAAAGGAACATACCGTATTTCTGCATGGCTCGCGCTACAACTTGAGCAGCGGGCGTCAGTTTCGTCAGGTCGAAGGAGGCCTTCAGCCGGAAATGCGCGCCCATTGGCGGAGCGGTAACCGGCCCAAGCGGATTGCCGGCATGCGTGGCTGGATGCACAAAGACGTGCGCGCGAATTCGCGGGTTGGGCAGAATAAAGCGGATGGCGTGGTTGATGCTTCCCGCGGCCAGCTCGTCGGCGTTGAAAAGCAACGGGGCAATCGGAAAGCCGGCGGAGTCGGTGCTGGTACACTGATCTCCGCGACCTGACGGCGGATAAATGCGATTGAGATCCCACACGGCGAGGTCGTTGGCGGAAAGGACGCCATCCGCGTAGTTGGCTTGATATGCTTCGTAGAGTTTTCCGTGGCCCCGGTCGACTACGATAAGGTGGCAATCGCCCTGTTCCGTATTGCACTGATAGCCCTGCTCTGCTTCAATGCCGCCGCCGGTGGGCAGGGGAAAGGTCGAGACCATGTCGGAATCCTCGGTATAGTACCCCGGGCCTTTGCGAAAGGGAACAAATGGAGTATTGGCGTTCGCCTGCAACACGCGGAGGCCGAAGTCGACATTCATCTTTCCGTACCCCCATCCGCCCGCATCCGCCAGCCAGGCGATGATGGTGGAGGACTGGGGATCAAGTGGCGCGTGACTTATATCCTTTGTCCAGATGGCTCCTGCGGGAAAGTAGACAGCCGGCGCGACGGCGTGTTCCATCCGGGCTGCCTTCACCTTGACGATGTGGTTGTGAAGAACGTAACCAGCCAGGATGGCCGCAATACCCACCATGGAAATAACCAGCGTTTTCAAGGGTTTCATGACGGCTGAATGCTCCTCTCATCATTGTGAATAGTTCAAAAGAATTCTACACCCTGTCGTTGGCCGCTGGAATTGTGAAGGGTTCCGGCAGCGCGGATTTCCCGATGTTTGGAGTTGCCGTGCTTGCCGCCGGCGTATTTGAATTCCAGATCTTCCAAAGAGGGCCGCGCGTAAAAAGAAATCTGTAGAGTCCGGCGACGGCGGCCGCCATCAGCACGAACAGTGCGCTGGCCGGAGCCGCGACACGATGCAACAGGGGAATCTTGTAGCGCAGGGCGGCGATGGCGACGGTCCAGCTAACAATCTGAAAACCGGCGAATGCCGCGTAGAGGAGCGATCCGCGAGAAAGCGCCAACGTAGAGATGAGCAGTAGGACCATCAAATAAGGAACAACAAGGCGCATGACCTTGTGCGAGACAAGCTGAAAAAGGACAGGATTGCGCGTTGTCAGCGTCCATGGCGCGAGCTGAAAGAGCTGGAAGTTGCCTGCCAGCGTGCGCACCTTGCGGTGAAACTCCTTCTCAATTTTTGTTGGCCATGTGTCGTAGACATAGGCTTGCGGATCAAGGACCGATCGATAGCCCTGGCGGATAATCGAGAGCGGCTGGAACATATCATCCAGAATCATTCCAGGCGGCTGCGGCACTGCAAGTTCCCGGCGGATCGCGTAGAAGCCTCCGTAGACGCCGACCGGCGATCCGCAGATGGATTCGCAGGTCCGGATCCACTTTTCATAGCGCCAATAGACTCCGCTGACAGCCGCGGAGGCGTCGTCGTGGCATTCCTTGCGCAAGATCAATTCGCCGGCCACGCAGCCCACCGTGGGATCGGCGAAGTTACTGACCAATTGCTGAATCGCGCCCGCGGCAATCTCCGGCCTTATGTCCACGAAGAGGATCACGTCCCCCGTGGCCCTGGCCACACCGGCGTTCACGGCAACCGCCTTGCCGCAGTGCTCCGTCAGGATGATTGCCGTGAGGCGCGGATTGCTTTGGCCAGCCAGCAATTCCGCCGTGCCGTCGGTTGATCCATCCGAGACGAGGATGATCTCCTTGATATGGGGGTAGTCCAGGCGTAGCAGGTGCTCGATCTTGCGCGGCAGCAACGCCGCCCCGTTATGCACCGCAAGCACCACACTCACGCTGGGAAAGATCGGCCCGGAGGTCCAGGGCCGTGGCCGCAGCCACGCTAGCATCCAGATCAATGCGGGATAGCCCAGATACGTATAGAGAATGCCAATCAGCGACATCCAAAAGAGAATTCTCACTGGGCGCCTCTTCGCAGAATGATCGTTTTTATGGTCTCGAACATGATGAGCAGATCGAGGCCAATCGACTGGTGCTTAATGTAATAGAGATCGTATTCGAGCTTGTGCCTGGTCTCCTCCAGGCTTGCGCCGTAGCGATAGCGCACCTGCGCCCAGCCGGTAATTCCCGGGCGGATCATGTGCCGCAGGTCATAGAAGGGTATCTCCTGGCTCAGCCACTGCACAAACTCCGGGCGCTCCGGGCGGGGACCGACAAAGGCCATCTCTCCGCGCAGGACGTTCCATAGTTGCGGTATCTCGTCGAGCCGCGTGCTGCGCATAAACCGGCCAACTGAAGTGACCCTGGGATCGTCCTTGGCTGCCCATACCGCTCCTTGTGCTTCGGCGTCCTCTCGCATGGTTCGGAACTTGTAAGCGGTAAACAGGCGCCCGCGCTGCCCGACGCGCGTCTGGCTGAAAAAAATTGGGCCCGGCGAAGAGAGGCGCACCACAAGAATGATCAATGGAATGAATGGCAGGCAGATCATCAGCGCAATCAGAGAAACGATGAAAGAGAGCAGGCGCCGGAAGAGCTGCTGCAAGGGACTCATCCGGAAGCCCTCGGTGAAGATGAGGGTGCTTGGATTGAGCCCGTCCAACGGTAATTTGCCCGAGAGCCTCTCCATGAGCGCGCTGGAATTCTCAATGATCACGCCGCGGACGCGCAGTTCCAGGAGTTCACGCACCGGCATCGATTCGCGGCGGTCTTCCATGGCGACAATAACACGGTCAATGCTCGGCCGGTGTGTTCGGAAGGCGCGCAACTCCGCCGCGAAACGATCAAGCCGACCATGGGCGTTGCTTTCGCCTTGCCAATCTACGACTTCCATGCCGGCATCACGGCTGCCGCGCAGTAACTCGACCACTGCGCGTGCCCGTTCGCCGCTGCCCAGAATATAGACGCGCTCGCGGAAGATTGGCAAGACAATGATCCACTCATAAGCCCAGCGCCAAACGACAAGAACCAGCGTGAGCAGGGAGACCCCGGCGACAAGCACATAGGGGCCAATGTCCAAATCCGGGAAAAAATAGACGATTCCCGCGAGAACAAAGGAGAGAACGCTGAGAACCAGCAAGAGGCGGAAGTATATCTCCCAGCTCGCCGAGGTGCGCCGCGGTCCATACAAATCAAAGTAATACGTGAGAAGTAGAGTTAAAGCGGTGATGACTGCTATCTTCAGCAGGCCGTTCTCATAGACAAGATCGTTGATCAGACCAACATATCCATCCGGCCCCATCAGGCACGCGGCGGCCAGCAGAAACGAACCGCCCACCAGGAGCACTTCGCAAACCAGCAGCACCAGCGTCCGTGTCGGATAGTAAACATTGAAGAGCCTGATCATCCGGGCCGCCCCTAATCCTTTCTGCCATGCAATCCGCTGCCTGCTTCCCTTCTGCCGTAGTAGTAGTAGGAGCCGCTGCTGGGAGCGTCCTTGACCGCATTCAACACGAAGCCGAGGATGCGCGAGTTGCTGAAGGCAGCCTGCGCTCTCTGGGTAAAATCGAAGGGCGTGCGAGCTTCGCGGGCAACCAGCAAAACGGCGTCGGCGGCTCGGGCAAGGTCGATTGCGTCAGAAACCGCAAGCGCCGGCGGGGAGTCGATCAGGATCCAATCGAAGTGCGGTGAAAGGGATGCGATCAACTCATCGATGCGGTGATTGGCGACCAACTCGGAAGAATGGTCGCCGCCCGCGCCGGCGGGGATAAAGGTGAGATCCGGGATGCTGAGCTTCATGCCTGCTTCAACAATGCTCGGAACCTGGTTGCGCTGCAGTATGTCGTTCGCCTGCGCGGTCCCCGCAAGATACTCCGTGAGTCCCGGCAAATTGGGAGCGCCGAGGATGTTGTGGAGCATGGGCTTGCGCAGGTCGGCATCAATGAGCAGAACGGTGTTGTTCTTGTTGCGCGCCAAGCTCATCGCCAGATTTGCCGTGACAAAGGTCTTTCCGTCCGCCGGCATGCCGCTGCTGACAAGGATCGTCTTGAGCGGAGCCTGATCGCGAAACTGGTAGATTTGCGTGCGCAGGCCGCGAAACTGCTCGATGCATTCGCCGCGGTCTCCCAGGGTCGGAAGTGCGCTCACCGAGGGATTCCATGCATACCGGGAGATTTCATCGAGAAGGACGTCCTCCTGGACCGGTGGCAATTCCTCCGAGCCCTGGACGGCGAACGGCTCGGCCATCTCCCCTTCATCCGCTTGCTGGGCGGATTGCCGCTCAAGATTCGCTCTTTGAAGTGCATCGTAGATACGGCTCATCTTGCACGTTCCTTCAGGTTTTCCGCGCTCTCCGCGACGGGGTTGAACGGATTGGCTTGCGATGTGCGATTCATCAATGCTTCCATAGCCGGGAACGAAATCGTAAAAGGATGCTGAACAAGATCGAGTTCCAGGCCGACCGATTCTACAATGTGCTCCGGGATGGGCTTCACCTGTTCCGCATACGCGTTGATCAAGGCATGTTCGCAGATCAGATTGATAATGCGGGGAATCCCTTTTGAGTAATGATAAACAAGCTCCATCGCCTCGGGCAGCAGCACCGGCACACTGGCCCCGGCGATGCGCAACCTTTCCCTGATGTAGTCCTGCGTTTCTTCGCCGGTCAGCGGGTGCGTTCTGGTCCACAGCGAAACGCGCTGGCGAAGCTGGCGAATTTTGGGGTTCAACAGCATCTCTTCCAATTCCGGCTGCCCGGAAAGAACAATCTGCACCAGCTTCTCCGAGGAGGTTTCGAGATTGGACAACAAACGTATCTCTTCCATAAGTTCCCAGGTGAGATTCTGCGCTTCATCAACCACAATGACACTCAACTGATGGGCGCGGAAGCGCTCGATCAACCAGCTATTGAGCTGCAACAGCATTCCTGACTTTGTCCGCGCCTTGGGCGGAATGCCGAATTCTGTGAGCACAAATTCAAAGAAATCGAGTACATCCAAACGCGGATTGGAGACAAATGCCGTTGAAATGCGCCCTTTGGCAAAGGTTTCCAGCACCGCCCGGAGCAGTGTTGTCTTTCCCGTTCCGACTTCTCCCGTCATCACCACAAAGCCCTTGCGCGCCGCAATGCCGTATTGCAGGCAGGCAAGCGCCTCCTGGATCTGCGGTCTCAGGAAGAGAAACCGCGGGTCCGGACTGGCTCCGAAGGGAAGGGCGTGAAGGCCGAAGAAGGATTTGTACATGGCTATCCGCGCACGCTTTCAATGGGTTTGGGCGTTCGGGAAAAGCGTTTGAAGCGCTTGCCGGCCTTGGCGGGGCGATCCAGATCGCCGATGTACGAGATGACCGCCAGCGTCGGCAGTTTGGTGAAGGCCCATATGTCCCTCTCATTACGCACCGAGGTATCTCGATACTCGAGCAGCGCGGCAAGAAGCAGCCCCAAAACCAGGCCGAACGCCAAGCCACCGCCGGCGAAGGCGCGGCGGTTCGGGAAGGAGGGCTCTTCGGGAAGGTTGGGAGCGTCCATCACGCGGAACTGTTCGCCTTGCTGGCGATGTTCAAGAGCCGTGGCCATAGTGGATTCGTTCATCTTGTTCAGCAGAGAGTTGTAAAACTGCAATGCGGTATCATGGTCGCGCGTGACCTGTTTGTACTCTTCCTCGACCTTGGGGCTTGACTCAATTTTGTCCTCGTAGCTGCGAACCTTCTCTTCGATCTTGGCCTGATCCTGCTTGGCCGAGGCTATGGCCAGTTTGATCGCGCGAAGCTGAGTCTTGAGCTGTTGAAGCTGCGGCGAATCAGAAGAAGTGACCGTGGTCTCCGCTTTAGAATTGACCGCGGTCTCCGCTTTAGAATTGATCGCGGTCTCCGCTTTCGCCGGCGCGGAAGGTTCGCGCGCGATCTCCGCCCGCAGACTGGCAATCCGCCGCTTCATCGCGACAATGTCTGGATAGTCAGGCGTGTAGACAGTCTCCATTTCCTTTTCCTGCCTGATGGCGTCCTTTAGTTGAGCTTGAAGGGCACTCTCCGATGTTCCCGAGACAGGGTCGATGTTAGTCGTTCCCTGCGGCTGCTGGGCAATCAAAGCTTCGATGAAGGTCTCATTCTGCTGCAGGCGGCTCACCGTCTGCGTGGCCACGTCAAGCTGAGCCGTCAGCGCCTGCAGGGTGTTGGCATTCGCCGGCTCCTGCGAGGGAAGCCTGCCGAGATACTTGGTTTCGAAGGCCGCCATCCTGGCGTCCTGCTCGTCCAGGTTTCTCTTCGAGTCCTCCAGTTGCTGCTTCAAGAAGTCGGTGGTGCCTTCCGCCGACTGCTCACGCACGGTGAGATTCGCACTGACGAAAAGCGAGGTGATCTCGCCACATACCTGCTGCGCAGTGCGCGCATCCTGCGCTTTGAAAGTGATAAAAAAGCCCGGCATGCTGCGCGACGAGCCATAAGGAATCGGATTGATCCCGATGGCCTTGCGCGTCATATCGACGCGGTCGTCCATGGTGTATTTGTTGCCGCCGTACAAATCGAAGCGGGTAATGATCGGCTCGATACGCGAACGACTCAGGATCTGCTCCCTCATCGACGCCAGCCGCCCGTTCAGATCTTCATTGATCACCGGCTTCACATAGTCTTCCGGCACCTTCTGCTGCTCGATGAGCACCAGCGTCTGCGACATATATTGCGGAGGCAGATCGTAGCTGATGCCGAGGCCAATCCCCAAAAAAAGGACTGCGGAAACCAGAATCAGCCAGAATCTCCGCTTTAAGATCTCCGCGTAGTCCCGCATTATCAATTCACGATGCCCGAGCATAGGACTCCTTGATCCATTTACTTCTTGAGGCGTCTTTCCCGCGGCGAATATCCGATGCCGAAACCGATCGTCTGCCACAAAGTGTTGAGGACGTTGGGAGCATTCAGAAGACTCGACGATTGGTCGGCTGCCGTGTAATTGGCGTATACGCTGAAATACCTGCCCAGCATACGCGTTGCCTGCGCTCCACCGTACTCCCCGCTGGTGGCTCCGCTATTGTTCAGTCCGGCAGTGCGCATATACGAGCCGGTCACACCGACATTCAGGTTCTTGCCAATACTCCGGCCGAAATTAGCCATCACTATATCGCTCTCTGCTCCGAGCATATATCCGGAACCGCCCGTGGTTCCATGGCTGTACAACAGGCTGGCGGTCCCGTATCGGAAGGTCTCGCTGGCCGAAGCGTTCGCCGAGACGTTCGTGGAAGTGGGCACCATGGCGCTGTTCGAACTCGAAATCCACTGCGGTCCCACCGAGGCACTTGTCACCAGATGCGGATTCCACTGGCGGCTCAAACTGAATTGCACGGTGTTGGCCTGACTATAACTGATTGGCGCGGTGTTGGCCACCTGGATGGAGCTTGCGTAGTTGAAACGGGAAAAAGAATACTGGGCTGAAGCCGAGTTGCGCGCGCTCAGGCGGCGAGTGACGCCCGCGCTAGCCATATAAGTATCCATATTCTGGCCATCATTGTCGATATACAGCATTTGCCCAGAAGCGCCGCTCAGGTTGAGGGTGGTTGCAGAGTCCAGTCGATGTCCGAACCCGAGCATCGTCATGTTGTCGATCGAGCGGGTATTCACCGTCAGGATCGTCTGGTCCGGCGGGGTTGGCGTGCCTGTGCCGCCGATCGGCTCCCCGATTCCTGGAACTCCCGAGAAGCCTGTGGTTGGGGTCTGAAAAGAATAGCTTACATTGTCGCTGGCCATGAGGTTCCACGCACGCCCAACCATGCCTTGCGATAGCGACAGATGCTGAAAGACATTGCCCACCGAGGGCGGACCGGCCCAGGCCCGGCCATATCCGCCCCCATACTGCATGGAGAACGGAAATCGCTTGCCTGTATTCGCGTAGCTCGCGTCTCCGGTTACGTAGCTCATCTGCTGGCCGTCCTGGCCGCCTCCGAACTCCGCGGTCTCCGCATAACGCAGATCGTAGCGCAGCGTGCCGCTGACCGGCAGCCCGGACGATTCGCCAGTCGAAGCGAGGCTGGGCGTCGCAGGCGCACTTTGCGCTCTGCCCGCGGCACAGACGGTAAGGAGGAGAATCGCCATAACTGCAAAACTCGGTTTCATGGGGGAAGCCTTACGGAACGACAATCGTATCGCCCGAATTCAGAATGAGATTGAACGAAAGGTCGCCCTTCAGCGCTTGCTTGTATTGCACCGGAATCTTCAGCTGCTTGCCGCCTTCAACGCGCAGAATGTACATCTTCTTCGCGTTGGCGTACGGATTCAGTCCGCCGCCGGTGGCGATGGCCTGCAACAGGGTCATGCCGGGTGTCATCTCAATCGGCCCGGTATGGCCGATTTCGCCCATCAGGTACACTTTCTTGCTATTCATCTGGTTCAGAATGACGGTGACATTCGGATCCTGCACGTACTTCTTGAGTTTAGCCGTAATTTCATCCGCCAACTGCAGCGGCGTCTTGCCGGAGGCCTGGACATCCCCCAGGAGCGGCATCGAGATCATCCCGTCAGGCCGGACAAGTATGCTGCTCGACAGCGTCGGCTCTTTGAATACACTCACGGCAAGCACATCGGTCGCGCCAATCACATAGCTGTCCGTCACCGCCACCTTAGCCGCGTCTGGAGCTGCTGGCCTGGCCGTATCCTGCACGACCGGCTTGGGGGCATCGGGCGCAACGGGCTTGGTTGCTTCCTGCGCGGCCGGCTTGGGGGCATCGGGCGCAACGGGCTTGGTTGCTTCCTGCGCGGCCGGCTTGGGGGCATCGGGCGCAACAGGCTTGGCTGTTTCCTGTGCGGCCGGCGCCTTGTCTTGCGCAAGGCAGAAGAGCGACGGTGCAAGAAATGCCACTAGGAGAATGCTTCCCGGTTTCATAGCGCAACTCCATTCGTGTTGGACAAAGAACGTTTTTCCGTTTCCATTTGCTTGAGTTTGTAAAGCAGGGCCTTATAGCTGATCCCCAGCTCGGCCGCGGCGCGCTTCCGGTTGCCGCCGGTCGAATCCAGAACTTCGGAGATTAACTGCCGCTCGATATGGATCGATGAGGCACGCGTGGCTTCCTTGAGCAATAGATGCCTGGAATTCCCATTTGATCGGCCCGACGCTGTCGCCGCTTTGATGGCCGCCAGGGAGATTGCCTGATCTCCGATGGCGACGAAGGTCTTGATTGCGGTCTGAAGTTCTGTGAGATTGCCCGGCCAGTTGTGCTCCATCAGGTGTGTATTGCTTTCCTTGCAGAGCACCGGCTTGGGCCGGTCAAACTGCTTGGAATACTGCGTCAAAAGCTCATCGGCTATCGAGAGAATCTCCGCCTTCCGGCAGCGCAGCGGTGGAATCCGCAGCGTAACGGCGGAGACAAGGTAGTAAAAATCCTCTTTCATGCGCCGCAACTTGACTTCTTCCTCGAGTTCGCGGCTAGAACCGCATAGCAGACGGCCGGTTGGCCCCGGCTCGGAGCGAGAATAGAGATGCACAATGCATTCCTGGAGTGGAATACTAAGATCAGTTATATCATACAGATAGATTGTTCCATTGGCAACAAGAGCGGCCTCCAGGTCCGCCGCGCTGGCTTCCTTGCAGCTCATCTCCCGGAACTCGCCGCGGGAGCGAGTCGACTGCGCGTGGATCTGCGCAGCCATGGACCGCTTGCCCACGCCGTGCTCGCCCAGAATCAAGACCGGACAGTCACTTTCGGCAATCCGGCCCAGCGCGCGCTGCATCCGTGCCTCAACCGCAAGGATCCAGTGAGTCTGCCGTTTCCCATTTTGGATCGTTGTCATGCCTGCCATAGGAGAACCAAGGTTCATCCACTCTATAGCAAGGCAGCTTCCAAACATGGTGGAGGATAAAAAATGATCGTTTCATGCGAGGCAGGCTCGATGAGGAATCTCTGAACACAGGGGCGTTTTGCCAGCGGCGTTTGGCACGAGTGCGGCTTGAGCCGCGCCGTAAATGCCGCATAATCAGCGCGGACGGATAGGGATGGAATTCAATTTATCCATGGAACCAGCAAAGAGATGGAACCCAGCCACAAGAACGTTTTCCGAGCTTCCTTCGCGCGCTCTTCTCCGAGTATGGGTCGAATAAAAAGCAAATTTATCTCTTTAAGTGGGAAGTAATGTTCCACTTAATTTCAGGTGAAGTGGAAAGTGTTTTCTTCCAGAACAGGAAGAGCACTTCCCAATCGAGGGGAAATTCATAGGAAATTCCTATGAATTAATCCCTTTCCCTTTCGGCGCTCCGATTGCTAGAGTAGAGTGGTACAGATCAGTATGCGCGAGGATTCCATTACGGAGAATATGGTTCAAGAAGGACACACTCCAGCGCCCCTGGGCTCCTGGCTCTCCCGCAACGCTCCATTTATGTTGGCTTCGCTCACCATCTGTCTGCTGGTGCTGGCGATTTACTATCATGTGCTGGGAAAACTGGTCACCGACTGGCAGAATCAGGATAATTCTCACGGCTTTCTGGTGCCCCTGTTCGCGGTGTTCCTGGTGTGGGAGAAGAGAAAAACACTCCTCGCTACGAAAATCGCTCCCGCCTGGAGCGGCATTGCCGTGATGGCGCTGGGGTTGGTCGTTCTGATTTTGGGAATCTTCGGCTCCGAGCTCTTTCTCTCCCGGGTTTCGCTGATCATCCTGCTAGCCGGACTGGTGCTATGCTTCGGCGGAGCGCAGCTCTTGAAGGAGTTGTGCTTTGCCCTGATGGTCCTGTTGCTGGCCATTCCGCTACCGGCAATCGTCTACAACCAGATTACCTTTCCCCTCCAGATTCTGGCCTCCAAGCTGGCCAGCAACCTGCTTCCATACTTCGGCGTGCCGGTGCTGCGCGAGGGCAATGTCATCGAGCTTCCGCTGATGAAGCTGGAGGTGGCCGAGGCGTGCAGCGGCATCCGCTCCCTGATGAGCCTCTTCACGCTAGCCGTCTTTTATGGTTACTTTATGGAGAAATCCGTTTGGCGGCGCGTCGTGCTCGTGCTGGCCAGCATCCCCATCGCGATTGCGGCCAACGCGGTGCGCATTCTCGGCACCGGGCTATGCGTCCAGTATTGGGATCCGGACAAGGCATTGGGCTTTTTTCACGAGTTTTCCGGTTGGGTCATCTTCTTGGTTTCGCTGGTGTGCCTCTATTTCGTCCATCGCGCGATGAACCTGTTCCCGGCTACGAGGCGGCAGACATGAAGAACCTTCGATTCTGGAGTGCGGTCCTGCTGCTTGCCGTTACGGCGCTGCTGCTCCATCTGCGCCCCAATGTGGATCACAATCCCCCCAGCGAGCCCTTGTCGCAATTGCCGGCCATTCAGGCGGGATGGACGAGCGCAGATGTGGATATCGACCAGGAGACCCGCGAGGTCCTTGGGGCCGGTGACTTTCTTTCGCGCATTTATTCCCAAGGCGCGCAGTCACCTCCCATCAGCCTCTTCATCGGATATTTCCCAACCCAGAGAACCGGCCAGACCATTCACTCACCCAAGCATTGCCTGCCTGGCTCCGGCTGGGTCTTTCTCTCTTCGGATTATGTCGTTCTGATCGATGCCAAAGGCAAGCCTCACAGGGTGGGTGAATACATCGTCGCCAACGGCGATGCCCGGCAGTTCGTAATCTACTGGTACCAGGCGCACGGGCGCAGCGTGGCCAGTGAATATATGGCCAAGATTTACATGGTTTCCGATGCAATACGGCTGAATCGCACGGATGGGGCGCTGGTCCGGGTCATTACGCCGATCGTTTCCAACGAAGACACGGCGGCTGCCAGAAAGCGCGCTGAGGCATTCGCCAAGCAGCTTGCGCCCTTGCTGCCGCGTTTTATCCCTGACTAAGCGCAGGTGCGGGAGCAGGGATAGGTAATGGATCTCGACCGATGGCTGCTAGTTGCAGCCATCGGTCGACAGCCTGAAAGGATGGAATAAAGTGGAAAGCGGATTCAAGGCATTTCAGTTCGTTGTCGATGGCGCGAGGAAACTGCGGAATCATCGCGCGGCTCTTGGGCGCGCGGCTTTTGGGATCGTCGCGCTCTTTCTATCGCTCACTCTATTGTCCGGGTGCTTCCGCGATCCCAATGTGCGCAAGCATAAGTATCTGGAAAGCGGGCAGAAGTATAGCGCCCAGGGAAAAAACAGGGAAGCCGCCATTCAGTTTTCCAACGCGCTGAAGATCGACAGGAACTTTGCCGAAGCTCATTATGCCCTAGCGCAGACTTACCTTCATTTGGGCGCATTCAGCGCCGCCTACGGCGAACTCCAGAAGACGGTGAACCTGCAGCCGGCGAATGTGAAGGCGCGGATCGATCTGGGGAATATGCTGCTGGCCGGAAATAAGATAGACGACGCCCAAGCGCAAGCCGCGGCGGCCCTGGCGTCGCAGCCGGACAATGCAGATGTTCACGCTCTGCTTGCCCGCATCGCGGCCCGGCGGGGACAAATAGAGATCGCTCTGACGGAGATTCATCGCGCTCTGGAACTGGCCCCCAATGAAGCGTCGCTTCACGAAACACTTGCTTTGTTGCAAATGGGTGATTCCGCCCAGAGCGTTTTGGTGGAAGGCGAACTGAAGAAAGCGGTCGCGCTCGATCCTAAATCCGTGAACGCCAAGCTGCTGCTCGCCGCTTTCTATTCCAGGAACAGTCGCTGGCAGGACGCCGAGCAGGTTTGCTGGAGCGCCGTCGCTACCGATCCGAAGAGTCTAAGTGCGCGGGAATCCCTGGTTCAGATGATTCTCAGACAGGGCAATCAATCGAGGGCGGAGCAAGTGCTTCGCCAGGCTTCAAATGACCTTGCGGATAACCCGCAGGGAGTCAGATTGCTGGCTGACTACTACACCGGCTCAGGACAGATTGACAAGGCCAGGGAGGAGTTCGCAAGACTGGCCAAGAAGTATCCCAAGAATGTCTCGGTGCAGGAGGGATACGTCCGCATTCTGCTTCAAGTCAGGGACTTTGCCACCGCCCAAACCGTGATTACGGAGTTGATGAAAAAGAACAGCAAAGATCCCCAGGTCGCGGTGCTGAACGGAATTGTCCTGCTTAACAGCGGCAAGGCAAATGACGCGGTCAATGCTCTTCAGGGAGCGGCCAATGACGCGCCCAAAGACGCCTTCATTCAGCTCTGGCTGGGCAAGGCCGCGTTGGCTAAAAACGATAGCAGCCTGGCCGAAAAGAGCTTTCGTCAGGCCGCGCAATTGAACCCGCGCGACGTGGAAGCGCAGGAGGAGCTGGCGCGCATGGCAACTCAGCGCGGCGACATGAACATGCTCTCCGATGTGGCGGAGAAGACCATTGCCGCCGACCCTCGCTTCCCCACTGGCTATCTGTGGCGAGCTACCGTGGAGGTCTCCCGTCAAACACAGGACAAGGCTGAGGCCGACTTGAAGACAGCTATGAACATTGCTCCACAAAGCGCCCCGGCTTATCTTATGCTCGGAGAGCTTCGCTATATGCAAAAGAAATACCCGGAAGGCGCGGCGCTGATGGAGCAGGCTCTGCAGTACGACCCCAATTCGATTGGCGCCATGCGCGGGCTGATTGGTTACTATTTTATGAAGAAGCAGCCCGCGCAGGCCATCGCACGCCTCAACGCGCAAATCGCCAAGAGTCCGAAAAATAGCGGATTCTACGATATGCTGGCTCAACTTCAGATCCAAAGCAAGGATTTAGATCAGGCTGCCGCTACGGCCCAGAAAGCCATGGAGATGAATCCCGGCGATGGAGATGCGGTTGTGATTTACGCGCAGTTGCAGGTTCAGCGCGGACAGGCGGCGAATGCGATCGGCGCCTGGGAGCAATGGTCGAAGAGTCACCCCAACGATGCCGGCCCCTATGCCTTCCTGGGAATGCTGGAGGATGCGCGCGGGAATAAGCAGAAGGCGGAGGACTACTACAAGAAGTCTCTGCAAATCAAGCCCGACCAGTCGCTCGCGGCCAACAATCTTGCCTACTTGATGCTGCAAAATGGCGAAAATGTGGATGTGGCCTTGACGCTGGCGCAAACGGCGCGACGGAACATGCCGGATTCTCCTAGCTCCGCCGACACCCTGGCCTGGGCCTACTACTACAAGGGAACATACGGATTCGCTCGCGATCTTCTCGAAGACGCCGTCAAAAAAGATCCGGGCAGCGCGACGATGCAATATCACCTGGGAATGGTGTACGTCAAGATGATGGATAAAAGCAATGCGGCGATTCATTTTAAGAAAGCCATCTCTTTGGCGCCCGATTCGCCTGCGGCCAAGGACGCTAAGGCGGCGCTGCAAGGAATAAGCTAGGCAGCAGTTTGCTTTTCATGACGGCCAGCGGCGCGAGCTGCTGGCCGTCAGTTTGCCCAACTGCCTGCGCGTAACGCTGCCGCGCATATTTTTGAATCAGAGTTTATTCCAACATGACAAATACCCAGACTATCGCACGCAACACCGGCTGGTTCAGCATCGAGAACGTAATTAACGCGGTAGTCGCTTTTGTTACTTCAATTGCGATTAATCGCTATCTCGGGCCGGAGAAGAACAGCTATATTATATATGTCTCCTATATCGCCAACCTGGTTAGCAGCCTTGGTGGAATGGGTATTCCCGCAACTACCCGTAAATACATGGCCGAGTTTATCGGCATAGGCGACCGCGGCACTGCGCGCTACATTTATCTCCGCACTTTGCTGCTGCAGACCGGACTGGCGACGGTGGCCACCTGCGGCTTTCTCTTCTGGGTGCTTGGTGACGCCCGTGCGGAATACAAGTTAGCTTCGGCTCTGCTGGTGCTGAGCATCTGGCCTGCGATGATCAACTCCATCTCGGCTCAGGCTAACACTGCCACAGAAGATTTGTCGACGAATCTGCCGGGTTCCATCGCCGCGGCCTTGACCTACTTCATCGCCATAGCGGCAACGGTGGTGCTGCATTGGGGCGTAGTCGGCGTCGGCGTGGCGTTGCTTAGCATGCGATCCGTCGATTTTCTGGTGCGCTTTTTTCCCGCCATGAAGCGTGTGCTGGCATGGGAGACAACCCATGCGCATCCCCCGGGATTACGCCAGCGCATGATGCCGTTCGCGTTGCAGGCCGTTGCCAGCATGTTTGTGGCGCAGATCGTCTGGGGTCGCTCGGAGATCATCCTGCTGAAGATGCTCTGCCCGGATGTCAACCAGGTGTCGTTCTATTCAGTAGCATTCACCATGGCGGAACAGTTGCTGCTGGCGGCGACCATTTTCGGGACAGCGGCCGGCGCCACGATCTTTGTGCAATACGGTCGAGACAAATCCAAGCTGCCCGAACTAGCGGCCTCCGCCTTCCGCTACATCGCATTGATGTCGATTCCGCTGCATTTCATCGCGGCGTCGCTCGCCGTGCCTGCTCTGCTGCTTTTATACGGCCACAAATTTCAAGGCGCCGCGATGGTGGTAGCGGTGGCTCCGCTTCTCTGCATGTTCAAAGCCTTTCTTGCGCCCGCGCAAAACCTGTTGGAAAGCTCGGAACGGCAGCGTTATGTGATTGCCGCTACTGTTGTTGCGGGGATCATCGATATTAGCGTGGCGTGGTATCTCATTCCAGCGCACGGGGCGGTCGGCGCTTGCATCGGCAACGGAGCGGCGCAACTAACAGCCGTCGGCATCATGTGGGCCATGGCTCTTTATCACTTTAAAGTCAAACTGCCTTGGTTGCAGGTTGCAAAGATTGTATTTATCAGTGCGCTTGCGGCGCTGACCGCACATTTAATTGCGGTGCGGCTGCCGCCTGTGCCGGCCATCCTCTGCGGCGGTTGCGCGGCGCTGATTGTTCTCTTCGGACTCCTCTACCTGATGCGCGTGTTGGAACCGGAAGACCACGACCGCTTCGGGGTTCTGGCCGGGATGCTGCCCAAGCCGGTCATTGCGCCCGCAAAGATGTGCTTGTCAATGCTGATCCGGCCGGAACACCGTAGAATTGTTCAGGACAGCGCTAGCACTCCACCAGCTTCCGAGTATCGCGTACCGATAAATTCCGATACCGCTCCCCTGGTTTTGTTCATTGCGTATCATTTTCCGCCCAGCAACGCGATCGGTGGAGCAAGACCGTATCGTTTTTACAAATACCTGAAGAGGCTTGGCTATGAGTGCCATGTCATCACCGCGGCCGTTCAGGCTGCTGCGGCTGCGGATATCGAATATCAGCCTGACCCCCTGAACACAAGAGATGGCAATAGATTCGCAGGGTATGCCGATCAGGTTATACGGAGATACTTTTGGTTCACTAGCTTGAGGCTGCGATGGTCTGTCTTGGTTTTCCGGGCTGGACGGTTGTTTCTGAAGCAAGAAAAAAATCGCGAGATCATCATTCTTTCTTCGTCTCCTCCCGTAGCTGCGCATCTGGCCGGTATGTGTCTTGCCGCCGTTTCCGGCCGGCGATGGATCGCCGATTTCCGTGATCCGGTTTACTCCGTCGTAGGTATAAAGAATACTGTTAAGGTATTTCTTGCGTTCTGCTTGGAACGGCTGATACTGAAAAGAGCCGACATTGTTCTCGCGAATACAGATGCAATGCTCAAGCTCTGGCATGACCGCTACCCCGGTCTCAGCGGGAAGGCTCATGTTCTCTGGAACGGGTATGACCCCGAGGATGCAATCGGCAACTATGTGCTCCCGGTGCGTCAACACAAGGTATTGAGCCACGTGGGAGAACTGTACGGGGGCCGAAGTATCCGGCCCCTCGTCGAGGCCGTATTACGGTTGTCGCAGAGTGGCAGGTTGGCGGACAATGGAGTAACCATTCGTCAAGTCGGCGTCGCGGAGAAGTCGGAACTGCCCGGCAATGACACGCGCCATGCCATCCAATCGCTCGGAATACTGGAGATCCGCGAACAGGTTCCTGCCAGTGAGGCACGGTCAATTGCTCTCAATTCCGATGGACTGCTGCTAATTCAACCGCAGTCCAGCATTCAGGTTCCCGCGAAACTATTCGAGTATCTGCACCTTGGACGCCCGATTCTAGCTTATGTGACCCGCAACTCCCAGTCTGAATACATTCTTCGTCAGGCAGGCGTTCCTTTCGAGTGCATCTATCCAGGACAAACCCCGGATGAGATTGAGATGCGAATCCTGAGATTTCTCCTGCTGCTGGACGGCCGGGAGATCAGTTGCAATCAGTGGTTTGTCGAGACATTCGATGCGTCTCGACAAGTGAATACCCTTGCTCAACTGATTCGGTCACTGGCTGTCAAGGCCAAAACCTGCCCGTGAACCGGCCGATAGCCGTTTGAACCCGGAAGCGGCTCAGGCTTTGCACGGCTATCTTGGTTCGTTTCACATCATAGGGGTCTATCATTCCTTGCATATTTGCGCCGCCATGGTGCGAAAAGGCGCACCGATAACCTGTCTCTTGCGCGATTTTCTGTGTCTGAATGGAGAAGCTTGACTTGTGACCAACTGGATAGGCAAACACCTTTGGCTCAGTGCCAAGCTGTTCCAGAATGATGGTTCTTGACTTAGCTAACTCCTCGCGCTGCCGCTCCGGCTCCAATTGGCTGAGCACCGTATGCGAATGAGTGTGCGAGCCTATCGCCATGCCGCCCATACTCATCTCCCGTGCTTCGTCCCAATTCAAGAAGCGCCTTGTTGTTCCGGGTGGATCATCTCCCATTGATTCCTCCGCCAGCTCGCGAACGAAACGAGCGGGGTCGCAGTTAAACGGCTGCTTAAATGACTTCAAGATAGTATTCAAGCTCTTTGCTAACCCATTCTTGTCGATATCAATGGCTAACTTGGCCGGATAACGGAGTGAGAATTGGCGCCTGCGCGCGGTATTGACCAGATAGGCAATGCGATCCCACCACGGAAACTCGCAGGAGCCGATCATGCCGGTGGCAAGAAAGAAAACGCCTTGCGCACCGTGCGAGCGGAGGATGGGATAGGCGATCTCGTAATTATCCAGATAGCCATCGTCGAAGGTAAGCAGCACGCGGCATCGGCGAGTCATCTCCTTGCTCGTGCCGTCGACAAAAGCCAATGCTTCATCGAGAGTTACCAGCGAAAGACGGCGCTTCAGGTCGGCGATTTGATTGTCGAACTCTTCCGCTGTTGCTGAAAAAACTCCCGGGTCGAAGAGATCGTCCTCGGCATTGCCGATGCGATGATAGTTCAAGACCAGCAGCGAATCTCTCGCCGGAAGCTGCGAAAGCAGGAACGAAGCGCCGCTCCAGAGCAATCCGCGTGCCAGCAGCTCGCGTTTTCCACCGAATGTCAGGCCGACTGCCATA
This sequence comes from uncultured Occallatibacter sp., assembly GCA_964595845.1. GTDB lineage: Bacteria > Acidobacteriota > Terriglobia > Terriglobales > Acidobacteriaceae > Telmatobacter. Next base: position 27,641 of record CAZQRX010000007.1, read on the forward strand.
GCACCAGATTATAGAAGAGACAGGATGCGCGCTTGCCTGCGATACCCTTAGACAAGATGGGCCGCATTCACGTACTTCCCGACCAGGTTGCCAACCAGATCGCCGCTGGCGAAGTGGTGGACCGGCCTGCCTCGGTCGTCAAAGAGCTGCTGGAGAACGCGCTGGACGCCGGCGCCAACCGTATCCGCATCGAGGTCGAGGCGGGCGGGCGCAGGCTCATCCGCATTACCGACGATGGCCTGGGCATGAATCGCGACGACGCACTGCTGGCCTTCGAGCGCCACGCCACCTCCAAGCTGAGAACCGCCGACGACCTGCTATCCATTGATACATTAGGTTTTCGCGGCGAGGCGCTGCCCTCCATCGCCTCGGTGGCCCGCGTCACGCTGGAGACTTCCACGGGAGAGGAAGTCGCCGGAACGCGCGTCGAGATCGCCGGGGGCAAGATCCTCCACATGGACGACGCGGCCCTGCCGCGCGGCACCACACTCGCCGTCGCCGATCTCTTCTTCAACACTCCGGCCCGCCGAAAATTTCTCCGCGCCGAATCCACCGAGCTGGCCCACGTAACGGCGCTGGTCACCCATTATGCTCTGGCCCACCCGGAGAAACACTTCGAACTACTCTCAGCCACACACACAATCGTCTCCGCACCACCGGTGGCGCGCACCGCTGAGAGGATTTATCAAATCTTCGGCTCGGAGACGCTGGCCCTGCTGCTGCCGGTAGCTGCGGAACTCCCGCTGGAGCGCGCCGGGCTGCCCGAGCCGCCGCCATGGAAGAAGAACCCGGACGAACCTGCGCACTCGCCCGGCGTCCTGCGGCTGACCGGCTTCTACTCCAAGCCAGAACTGCAAAAGCTCAACCGTAACTCCATTTATATCTTCGTCAACAAGCGCCTGATTCGCGACCGGCTGCTGCTGCACGCCATCTCCGAGGCCTATCGCAATGTGATTCCGCCCACCAGCTTTCCCGTGGTCTTGCTTTTTCTGGAGTTGCCGCCCGAAGAGGTGGACGTGAATGTCCACCCGGCTAAGACGGAAGTCCGTTTTCGCCAGCAGAGCCTGGTGCACGACTTCGTCCGCGACAGCCTGCGCACCGCGCTGATCAAAGCCCGGCCCGCCGCCGGCTTTCTGGCAGCGCTGGACTCAGCGCCTGCCGCCAGTTCCTCGCTGATGCCCCCTTCCGCCTCACCTTTGCCCGGCGCGCCGGAGAGCAATTCACGATTGCCCGAGCCCGACTCCGATCCGGCCGCATTTCAATCCGCCCAGGCAGACGCCGTAGCCTTTGAGCTGACGCCGCGGCTACACGCACCCGTTCCCGGCAACCTGCCCTTTGCCACCCAGAACGTGAATCCCGGAGGCTGGAATGAGAACGACCGGCAAGCGTGGGGCGAGGCCGCGGCGGCGCTCTTCCAGCCGGCCAGTCTGCCGCCCGCCGGGGATTGCTCCCCGGGCCCCAGCGATGCAGCCCGAACGAATCCTGCGGCGGAGACGGCTCTGGTCGAGGCCGAGCAGGCCGCCGCCAATCTGAACCACCTCGGCTCGCTGCGCCCGCTGGGGCAGTTGCGCGACTCGTTCATTCTGGCCACCGGAGAGGACGGATTGTGGATTATCGACCAGCATGTGGCACACGAACGAATTCTTTTTGAAAAAATTTTGCGGGACCGAACAGTCGAACGGGTGCAGCGTCAAAGGTTACTAATGCCCATGTTTGTGGAACTAAAGGCATCACAGATGGTAACCTTCGCGTGCATCGCAGAGGAGCTTGAACGGAACGGATTCGAGGTGGAACCATTTGGCCCTCAAACACTTGCAGTCAAAGCCGCCCCGATCGGCCTGGAAGGAGCGGCTCTGGAGCGGATGTTGGCCGAAGTCATCGAGCAATCCAGCGCTGATTCAGACGAACCTAAGCAGAATCATGATCTTACAGCTCTAAGAACGCGCATAGCCGCTTCCATCGCCTGTCATTCAGCGATCAAGGTGAACACGCCTCTTGACTCAGTCCGTATGGAGTGGTTACTATTGGAACTGGCTAGAACAAGCCACCCAACCAATTGCCCCCATGGACGTCCAATCGCTTTGCTGTATTCTTGGAAGGAGATCCAGCGGGCCTTCCATCGAATTTGAAGTGCGTGGAAGGTGGCAGCCCTCCTCTTAGGGGACGGGGTTGCCCGGCGCCTACGCCAGCCTGGAAGTGAGGTTTTTCTTTGACATCGGAACAATTGGAAGCATCGCGCGCCGAAAGGATGCGCCTGGACGGACATGGGGCACTCACACTTGAGGACGCCCGGACGTGGATTGAGGAGACCGGATTGTGTCTCTTCCTGCCCAGAAGGCAGTATTCCACCTCCATCGCGCCGTCGTTTGTTGAAGCTGTAGCCGGCAAGCGCGACGCCACCCCTGATCGCGAAACCGTTACCTTAGCCGAAGAGTTGCTGGTCCGTCTGGAGACAGACGGCGTGGCCGTGCGCCTGAACCTGCTGGGTCTGCCCGGCGAGGCTCCTGATTTCGTGGTGGCCAGCTGGGTCTTGCCCTACGTCTATGCCCTGCGCGGCGACCGCGACTGGCGCCGCACACCGCAACTGACCGGCTCGCGCCAGGTTTCGCAACTGGCCATCGAGGCTTACAAGCTGCTGGAGGCGGGCGACACTACCCTTGCCAAGCTCACTCACGCTCTGGGCAGGGAAGTCACCGAAGCCGCCGTTCTGCGCGCCATCACCGAGCTCTGGCAACAGCTTCGCATCATTCCGGTTGTCTCCGCTCCGGGCCAGGCTGCTCAGTGGCAACTGCTCCGCCTGCGCTTCCAGAAAGCCATTGCCGAAGGCGCCTCCACATCTCAGGTGACCGCCATCTCGGTGCTTGCCTCGATTTACCTGCAAGCAGTGATCGCCGCCGGCATGGAAGAGGTCGAGCTCTTCCTGGCGCCGCTCACCGCCCGCAGCAAGGTGCGTGAAGTGCTGCGCGGCCTGGTCGCCACCCGCCAAGTCCACACCATCTCGCTGGGCCATGCGCCGCTGTTCTATGTTGCCGGCACATTGCCGGAGTTCGCGGTCGCTCCCACCATTTACGCCAGTTCGTCCATGCCGGCCTCCGCGTACTTCCTGCGCTTCAACGACCATGAAGAAGAGGAGTTGCCCGAGCCTGCGGCAACCAAGCAGAGTTTGCCCGATGCGGCGGCCCCGCATAAGTCCGCCGAGGCTCACGCGCCCCGCGCCGCTGCCGCGCGCAAACCGGCCGCCAGTGGGAAATCCGCTGCTGCCCGGCCCCACTTCAGCCGCCCGGCAGCCCTCTCCCGCAGTCGCAAGCCGACGCAATCGTCCTCCGGCAGTCGCCCAGCGCGCCGTGTTGCCGCCGACTCCAGGCCCACCGGTGCTCGGCCAGCCAGTGGCACGCGGCCGGCCTCTGCCGCTCGCTGGAGCCCCAAGGCAGCCGCCAGCGCCAACGGCAAGCGCAACGGCGCCCATGCCGGCACAGCTTCGGGCAACGGTAAACCCTCCACTGGAAATGGCCGTCCGGCGGCTCGCCCGGCGAACGGCGCTTCCAGCACCCGCTCCACCAACTCTCCCGCAGCCGCCTGGGGGCAACGCAAGATCCACGCCAACGGCTCCAAGCCTGCCGGTAAGCCCGACACAACCTCCCGTGGCGCCAGCAGCACGGTTCGTGGCGCCAGCGCCGCGCGCAACGGCAGCCGCAGGCCAGCACTTGCCGCCGGTGCAAAAGCGGGAAACAGCAAGCGGTTTGGCTTTACCGCCCGGCCCAAGCAGGGAACGAAGAAGCGCGGATGAGTGCCTCCTCCTGTAGCTCTCTTACGCCGGCCCACAAGATCATCGTCGCCATCGACGGCCCTGCCGGAGCGGGAAAGAGCACCGTCGCCCGTCATCTGGCCCAGCGCTTTAGACTGTTGAACCTGGAAACCGGGGCTATGTACCGCGCCTTTGCCCTCAAGGCTCTCCGCGCGGATATTCCTTTGCAGGATAGCCAGCGCCTGGAAGCCCTTGCCGCCGAAACCGTGATCCGCCTGGAACCCGGCGAGGAGGAAAATCGCGTTCTGATCGACGGTGAGGACGTGACCGGCCTGATCCGCAATCAAACGGTCACTGACGCCGCCTCCCAGGTCAGTGTATGGCCCGCCATTCGCGCCTGGCTCGTCCGCCTGCAGCAGCAGATGGGCGCTGAGGGCGGCGTGGTCATGGAGGGCCGCGACATCGGCACCGTGGTCTTTCCTCACGCCGAGGTCAAAATCTTCCTCGATGCCGCCCCCGAAGTGCGCGGCCTGCGCCGTTACGACCAACTTGGCCCCGAGCCGGCCATCCAGCCTGAAGAGGTGATCCGCGACCTGCGCGCTCGTGACGAGCGCGACCGCAACCGCGCCGATTCGCCACTCAAACCGGCCCCGGACGCCGTTCTGCTGGATTCGACTCACCTGACGCTGGATGAGGTTGTTGCCGCCGCCGAGGCCATCGTGACCGCCAAGCTCTCACAGGTACAGCACGACGGTGGGGTTGGTCGCGCCATCCCAGACGGTATCCCTGTCACGGAGTAAGTCGTCGAAGGAAGACAGTGGGCTCGATCTTGGAGGGGAAGCAAATTATACGGTTCCTGGAAGCTAGAACCGGCAAGAAAGAATTAGCGAGTCCGTTACAATTAAGACGCTATGATTCGTTTTTCAACTGCCGGGGAGTCGCATGGGGAAGCGCTGATTGCGCTGGTCTCGGGGCTGTCGGCCGGCGTGCCGGTCGATTTGGAGTTCGTTAACCGCGAGCTGTGGCGGCGTCAGCAGGGCTACGGGCGCGGCGGGCGCATGAAGATTGAAACCGACAAGGCTCACGTGCTGAGCGGTGTGAGGCACGGCAAGACGATCGGATCGCCGATTGCGATTGAGATCATCAACCGCGACTGGAAGAACTGGGAATCGAAATTGCCTGTTGAAGCCGGCGATCCGACGCTGCATCAGGCCGTGTCTTCGCCCAGGCCCGGTCACGCGGACCTGGCCGGCGCGCTCAAGTACAACTTTCCCGACGCCCGTTATGTGCTGGAGCGGGCCTCGGCGCGCGAAACCACGGCCCGCGTGGCCGCCGGAGCCCTCGCCAAACTGATGCTGCGCACGCTGGGGATTGAGGTCGCGAGCCACGTGATCCGCGTGGGCCGCGTGGAGTTGGAACGTGCAGTGGCGTGGGAAGAGATTGCCGCTTTGGCCGTGCGCGACGAGGTGGTCCTAGACTGCGTCGATGAACCAACCGAGGCTCGCATGAAAGAAGAAGTTGAGGAGGCTGCGAGGACTGGCGACACGGTGGGCGGCGTCTTCGAGGTGGTGGTCCATGGCGTGCCCGCCGGCCTGGGAAGCTATGCCAACTGGGATGAGAAGCTCGACGGACTGTTGGCCCGGGCGGTGATGAGCATTCAGGCGGTCAAGGCGGTCGAGATCGGCCAAGGCGTCGTTGCCGCCGAGAGCTTCGGTTCCGTGGTTCACGACCCGATTCACTACGCCGCGGAGGAGACCGCCAAGCCGACGCGCTTCACCCGCCCACAAAACAATGCGGGCGGCATCGAGGGCGGCGTTTCGAACGGCGAGGATATTGTGGTGCGCGGCTACCTGAAACCGATTTCGACGCTGCGCAAGCCGCTTGAGTCAGTGCGCTTTGATACGCGCGAGAAGACCAGCGCCAGTTACGAGCGCAGCGACATTTGCGTGGTGCCGGCGGCGGGGGTGGTGGGCGAGGCGATGGTGGCGCTGACCATTGCGCGGCTGGCCCAGGAAAAATTCGGCGGCGATTCGGCCCTGGAATTGCGACGAAATTTTGACGGATACATCGAACAGATATGGAGATTTTAGCGGACGGATGATTCTAAAGATTGTCAAATATCCCGATCCTGTGCTCTCGCGACCCGGTGAACCCATCACCGAGTTCAACGGCGAGTTGCGCCAACTGATCACCGATATGTTTGAGACCACCTATGCTTCGCAGGGTATCGGGTTGGCCGCGCCGCAGGTGGGCGTCTCCAAACGCTTAACTGTGATCGACCTGAGCGTGGGCAAAGTGTCTGAAGACAAGCTGGTGCTCATCAACCCCGAAATCATTTCCAGCGAGGGCAAGCTCTACGAGGAGGAAGGCTGCTTGAGCTTTCCCGATATTCGCGAGAAGGTGGCACGCCACGCCAAGGTGCGCATTCGCGCCCAGGACGAGAAGGGCAAGTGGTTCGAAATGGACGGCGAAGACGTGCTCTCACGCTGCTTCCAGCATGAGATTGACCACGTGGATGGAATGTTATTCATCTTCCGCATGAGCGCCCTCAAGCGTGATTTGGTACAACGCAAGATCCGGAAGCTGATCCGCGAAGGCAAGTGGTAGAGAGATGAAGCTGGTCTTCTGCGGGACTCCGCGCTTTGCTGTGCCGACTCTAGAAGCGCTGAGCGCGGCGGAGCATGAGATCGCGCTGGTGGTCACACAGCCCGACCGGCCTGTTGGACGAGATCGCCTACTTTCCGCTCCTCCCGTCAAACTGGCCGCGCTGGAAGCGGGCCTTGCAGTCGCGCAGCCGGAAACGATTCGCGAGAATGCGGAGTTTCGCGCGCAACTGGAAGCCATTGCCCCCGACGCTATTGTGGTCGTAGCCTACGGACGCCTGATTCCGCCCTGGATGCTCAAGCTGCCGCGGCTGGGCTGCATCAACCTGCACGCTTCCCTGTTGCCCCGCTACCGTGGCGCCGCGCCGATTCAGTGGGCCGTAGCCAACGGCGATGCCTTCACCGGCAACACTACCATGCTGCTGGAAGAGGGCCTCGACACCGGCCCGATTCTGCTGCAACGGGCCTTCGGCATCGCACCGGAGCTGACCGCGGTGGAGTTGCTCGATGAGTTGGCCTGGGGCGGTGCGGCGCTGATGGTGAAGACGCTGGCCGGCCTGGCCGACGGAAGCCTTCAGCCACGGCCGCAGAACCACGCGGGAGCGACACTGGCTCCGATTCTGAATCGCGAAGACGGGCGCATGGACTTTGCCGCGCGCACGGCGACGGAGCTGAAGAATCGCTGGCGCGGCTTTCAGCCCTGGCCGGGGGCCTTTACCGCGCTCGACGGCAAGAAACTGATCGTTCATCGCATGAGTGTTGTGGATGCTTCTACCTTCGCAACACCAACCTCCGCTGAACCCGGTCAGATTCACCTCGAAGGCCATCGTCTTTTTGTTGCCTGCGCTCAAGAGACCTGGCTGGAGCTGATTGAAGTTCAACTCGAAGGCAAGAAGCGCCTGAAAGCCAGCGAGTTTCTGCGCGGGACCGCATTGGCGGACGGCGCGAAACTCGGGGCCGCGACGCCATGAACGCCGTGAAAAAGGCAGGAGCGGCAAAGAGAGCTCCGAAGAATTGTCCGGCAGAAATCTCCCCAGCCCGGAAAGTCTCCTTCAATGTTCTGCTAGCCGTCGAGCGCGGGCACTCCCACAGCGACGATTTGCTGCGCGGCAAGGCGGTCAACGCGCTCTCTGCGGCAGACCGCAACCTGGCCACGGCGCTGACGCTGGGCGTGCTGCGCTGGCAGATTCTCCTCAACCACCAAATACACCTGCTGCTCGCCCGGCCCAACGCCAAACTAGACCCGGAAGTTCTGATCGCTCTGCGCCTGGGCGCATTTCAATTGCTGCGCATGGACCGCATCCCCGCCCGCGCCGCGATCGACGAGAGCGTGGAGCTGGCCAAGCAGGCCGGTCATCGCTTCGCCTCCGCGATGGTCAACGCCGTGCTGCGCAAGCTGGCGAAGGCTAAACAGGTTTTGAAAGAACACGATCCTGAGGGACATTCTACGGAGGAGATGGAAGCCCATCCCGCGTGGATGGTCACGCGCTGGATCAACTTTTATGGCCTGGAGGCGGCGCAGTCTATCTGCCGCCACAACCAGATCCAGCCCGCGCTGACGGTGCGGATCGCCAGCCCTGCCGTCGAAGCCGAACTCAGCGCAGTAGGAGTTGTCCTCGAATCCGGTGAGCTGCTCACCGACGCGCGCGCTGTCATTTCAGGCGACGTAATCGCAACCGAAGCCTTCCGCGAGGGTCGAGTCCGCCTCCAGGACGAAGGCTCGCAACTGGTTGCAGAACTGGCCAGCCGTGCCAGCAAGAATCCCAACGAAAAAGTAAATAGAATCCTTGATGCCTGCGCCGCGCCCGGCGGCAAGACTTTGATCCTGGCCGAGCGGAATCCGCAATCCCACCTCGTGGCTTGTGAATCCAGCGCGCCCAGATTGGAGCAGATGCGGAAACGTCTCGTGCACCTCGGCGACCGGGTCGAATGCCGCCTGGCCGACACAACTGCACTCACGGAAGATGCTGCCTTCGATCTTGCGCTGGCCGATGTGCCCTGCAGCGGCACCGGTACGCTGGGGCGAAACCCGGAGATTCGCCACCGTCTTCGCGTGGAAGACCTTGCTCGACAGGCCGAACGCCAGCGGACAATTCTCACGGCCGCAGTGCGCGCCGTCTGCCCAGGCGGGCACATCGTCTACTCTACCTGCTCGCTGGAGCCGGAAGAGAATGAGCAGGTGGTTGCGGCGATGCTGGCGGCGTCGCCGTTTGCCCGACTGCTTCCGCTGGCTGACCGCATCGAAGCCCTGTGCAAGGAAGGCATTCTCACGCCTGAAGGCACAGAGCGACTGCGCGGCTCACTCACGCCCGAAGGCTGCCTGCGCCTCTTGCCCGGCGCATTTCACACCGACGGCTTCTTTATCGCGCTGCTCGAGCGAATGGCGTAATCGATCGAATCCAGCTTCAATCTCCATAGCGTTGGTACCGGAATCATTTTATAGTCAATTCGCTTCCGCTCCGCGGTTCATCTCGATTTGCCCCCGCATGGCTGAGTTCCCGATGTTAAGCTTTCATTGTCCAGGATTCACTATGTCAGAAGATCTAATTGGCTGTTGTGGCGCATTCTGCGGGAGCTGCCGAGGATGTCCGGGTTGCACGGCTGGTTACGAAACCGGTGATCGAGAGATTACAAAAGCTAGATGCAGAATAAAAATTTGCTGCATCGGCAAGCTGGGAAGCAACCGCACCTGCGCGGACTGTCCGGACTTCGCGCGCTGTGACATCCTTCAGGGTTTTTACGGGAAAAACGGATACAAATACAAGAAATATAAAGAATCGCTGGAGTTTATCCGCACCAATGGCCGCACAGCCTTCCTGAAGATTGCGAAGAAATGGAACAGAGCGTATGGAAGACTCATTTGACGTTTGAGTATCATCCTATTGTTCGCCTAGTGACCCGTTCGCGATTCCGAGAGCTGTAATTACCTACTTCACCACCGTCAATTTCACCAGATCGCTCTGCTCGACGCGCGCACCAGCCAGTGGCCATTGCGTAATTACTGCACCGGGCTTCACTGGCGGTTTTGGGAGCGCGTCTCCGTTGCCGAGCGGCGCGACAGGCACATCCACATATTTCGTCGCGGACTGGATGCCCACTCTGGTCAGCTCCGCCTGCGCGCTGACCACCGGCATGCCAGCCAGATCGGGCATGACAAAGCCGTCGGGCGCATCGTCGCTAGCCGCGGCCACCAGTAGGTTGATGCTGGGCCGCGCAATACCCTGAGCGTGCGCCGGCGGATCCTGAGCCAGCACCGTTCCCTCGATAGCCGCGCCGTAGGGCAGCCGCGCCGTCACGCCCACCTCCAGGCCCACTCGCCGCAGCTCCAGCGCCGCCACGCGCTCATCCAAACCCACGGTCTGCGGTACTTCCACCTTTTGCGGCCCCAGGCTCTCAGAGACGCGCACGCGCCACTCCCGCCGTACCACTGTTCCTGGCGCGGGCGACTGCGTAAGAATATGTCCCTGAGCTACATCTCCCGAGTAGTAGCGATTGTCCACATCCAGATCGAGGCCCAGTCCCGAGGTCTGGCTGCGCGCTTCGGCCACGGTCATCCCCATTAGCGCGGGCACCTGCACCTCCGCGCCGTGAATGGCGAATTGCATGGTGATGTCAGCCGACAGCAGCGCCACAGCCACCAGCAGCATCACCAGCGAACCCACTTGGAAAAAGTTGACGAAGTGCCGGGTTCTCATATCAGTTTCTATTGTCCCTCGTGAGAGAAGGCCTGAACAAGTAATCACCATGAAACCAACTGTTTCTTTCGATTGCCTAAGATCCGGCAATCTTCAAAAACAGCGCCGTGTACGACAGGAATCCGCCCCCGGAATGTTGACGATTTGTTTCAGCGGCCCGCGGCCCGTAGAATCAGCAATAGCGGTGGATTGCGCTGGATTTCGCGCTGGGAGCCGCACAGGAGCTGATGAGCGAACAGGCAACTTCCCCACAGGCACAGACGGCATCACCGGCATGGATCCGAATCGAGCGGGCGCGGCATCCGCAGCGGCCCTACCCTATGGATTTTATTGAGCGAATCTTTACGGATTTCAGCGAGATTCACGGGGATCGCGCCTATGGCGACGACGAGGCCGTGGCTTGCGGAATGGCGCGCCTGCAGTGCGAAGAGGTGCTGGTGATCGGCAACCGCAAGGGCGGGAGCACGAAAGACCGGGTCCAGCGCAACTTCGGAATGCCGCATCCGGAGGGCTATCGCAAGGCGCTCCGTGCGATGAAAATTGCCGAGAAATTTGGGCGGCCGGTGATCAGCTTCATCGATCTGCCCGGAGCTTTCCCGGGACTGGGCGCGGAGGAGCGGGGACAGGCCGAGGCGATTGCGCGCAATCTTCTGGAGATGTCGAGGCTGAGGGTGCCAACGATCTCTGTAATCAGCGGCGAGGGCGGATCGGGCGGCGCGCTGGCGTTGGCCGTCGCGGATCGCGTGCTGATTCTGGAGAATGCGCTTTACTTTGTGATTACGCCGGAGTCGTGTGCGGCGATTATGTGGCACGATGCGGCGCACAAACAACTCGCCGCGGAAGCGATGCGCATCTCGGCGCCCGAGGTGGCGGCGCTGGGTTGCGTGGACGAGATTATTATGGAACCTCCGGAGGGGATTCACACAGACCGCGTGGCGGGCTGCGGCCTGGTGGGCACAGCGCTCAGGAAGCACCTAGACGAACTGAAGGCGCAGCCGGTCGACGAGCTGGTGGCCGCGCGCCAGGCCAAATTTCGCAAGATCGCGCAGTTCTATACGGAAGATTGATGAACATGAGCACAATTTCGCCAACCGCTGGCCGCTTGCGCGCTTACTTGCGCTTCATCGTCGCGGTACTATGGTTCTTTTTGGCGCGGGGACTGGCTCACCGCCTGGCGCTGGGAGAAGCAACCGGGCCGTTTGTGCCGTTGGTCGAGCAGGCGTTGCTGGCGTTTCTTCTTCTGCTGGGCTATGCGTCGATGGGCTTTTGGCTCGACCGCGAGGCCCATCCGGTCAGCGCGCAGGGGCTTCCCTTTCGAACCGGCTGGCCGGGCGATGCGGGGATGGGCGTGGCCGTGGGCTGGGCGCTGGCCGTGGCGTGCGTTCTGCCGATGGTCGTGGGCGGCGGCATCGCCATTGTGCTGGTTTTGGGGCCTTCGGCCTGGGAATGGCTCGTGGTGGACGCGGCCTTCTTCGCGCTGGTCGCGCTGGCCGAGGAGATTGCCTTTCGCGGTTATGGGTTTCAACGATTTGAACGCGCGGTTGGCCCGCTGGGAGCGGCGCTGGGCTTTGCGGCCTTTTATGCCATTGTGCAGGCGCTTCTGCCCGGTTCGAACCACGCCAGCATTGCCGTCTCGGTGATGCTGAGCCTGGTGCTCTCCACGGCATACCTGCGCAGCCGCGCATTGTGGGTGAGCTGGGGGATCAATTTCGGCTGGAAGGCCAGCCGCGCGCTGGTCTTCGGGCTGGCCATCAGCGGCGTCAGCGACCATTCGCCGGTGGTGCAGGGCAATCCGATGGGGCCGTTCTGGCTCACCGGCGGAGGCTTTGGGCTGGACGGCAGTTGGGTCGCCTTCGTTGCACTGCTCATCACGCTGCCGGTGGTCTACCGCCTCACGCGCGAGCTGGACTATAAAAATAACGCGCCGGTGATTGTGCCGGGCGGCATTCCGGTGGACCTGGACGCGGCCAGCCGCCGCCAGCATGAGGCTGCGATGGGGCCGGTGGCTACTGCCACACCCTCTCTGGTGCAGATTCTGCCCGTGGCCCCGCCGGCGCCGGAGCCGACTTTGGCAGAGAAGCCCCCTGCCGACAGCGAATAATCTTCCCTCACTCTTTTCGGTTCAGGCTGACCGTGAATCCAAACTACTCCGGATCGACGTTTCTCTTGCCGCTGATCTCGTCGATGCGAATCTCCACAACGGCGCATCCGGCGGCGTCTTTCTCCTCGACCGGCTGCTGCGGCTTGCCGGCGGCATATCTTTCCACCAGCATATTCATCAGAGCCGCCTTTTCGGCGGGATCGGCGACCACCCGAGCCGCGCCAAAGGCCAGCACGGAAGCATAGCGAGTGGAGCAGCCGCAGGGACGATCCTCGGAGATCGTCATCTTGATCGCATGACTAACTTCAAAGCAGACGCGGTTGTTTTCGGCGATATTGTCGAGCTTTCGCCCCGTCAGCTTGCAGTGGAAGTAGATTTTCCCTTCGTGATAGAGGTAATTTAGCGGAGTGATGTATGGCTGTCCGGCATGGTCGCAGGTAGCCAGACGGCCTTCCGTCCCCTCTGCAAGAAAGGTGCAGGCGTCTTGTTCACTCATCCAGCGAATGGGCATGGATACTGTCCTCCTGATAATCGGGCGGTGGGGTTCTTCGTTTCCCAGATCCCAAACACGGGACCTGGGGCGCCCAGCTATTCTTCTTTGTCACGCGGCTTTGTGGTGATCTGATCTCCGGCAAGCCGTTCCAGTTGGTTGCGCCAGTCGAGGGACTCGACAAAGCTCTTTGATTCGCGCCAGCCGGGTTCGACAATGACATGCAACTCCAGATAGACCCGTGTGCTGATGAGCGACTCGATCTTGCGGCGTGCGCCGGTGCCGATCTCCTTCAACTTGGAGCCGCCTTTGCCGATCAGAATCGCCTTCTGGCCGTCGCGTTCGCAATAAATCGCCGCCGCGATGCGGGTGAGCGGCAGGCGGGCTGGGGGCTGATTTTTTTTACGGGGCGGAGCCGGCGGTTCGGCCTCTTCATAGCGCTCAATCACGACGGCGGAGGCGTAAGGAACCTCTTCACCGGTCTCGACCAGAATGCTCTCGCGAATCAGTTCGGCAACCATGAAGCGCTGCGGCTGATCGGTGTACTGGTCTTTGGGGTAGTAGCGCTCGCCTACAGGCAGTGCATCGACGATTTTGCGGACAAGGAGGTCCAGGCCGTCTCGCTTGCGGGCGCTGACCGGGATGACCTGTGCGAAGCCGAAGTGCCGGGTGAGCGTGTCGATCAGCGGCAGAAGCTGGTCCTTGGCGACCAGATCGATCTTGGTGAGCAGCAGGAAGACCGGGCAGTCCAGCTTGCGGATCAGGCCGAAGAGGAAGTCGTCCTCGCTGGCCCAGTTGGTGCGCTCGTGTTTTGACTCCGCTGCTGGCTCCGCGGCCTCTTCCAGTTGCACCCGGCGCGTCGCGTCCATCAGCACCAGCACCACATCACGGGTCTCAAGAGCTTCATAGACCTCTTGCAGCATCCGCCGGTCGAGATGCGAGCCGGGCTTGTGGATGCCGGGAGTATCGACAAAGACGATCTGCGCCGCCGGATGCACACCCTTGCGCGCGGGAACCTCGACCACTCCGGCGATGCGGTTGCGGGTGGTCTGCGGCTTGGCGGAGACGATGGCGACCTTTTCGCCGGTCACAGCGTTGAGAAGCGTGCTTTTACCGGCGTTGGGCCGGCCGAGAATGGCTACAAATCCAGATTTCAAAGGGTTTTCAGACTCCTGACTTCTATTATCGCGGATTTACAGATGGAGCGTTGATACAATCGGCGCATGATGCGCGAAGGCACAACCGAACGCCTGCTGCTTCGCCCACTCGAAATCGGCGACGCACCACGGATTCAGGAGCTATTTCCGCACTGGGAGATCGTGCGGTTCATGCTGAATCGCGTGCCCTGGCCCTACCCACACGACGGCGCGTTCCATTATTGCCGGGATGTGGCGTTGCCCATGATGGAGCGGGGCGAGGAGTGGCACTGGACGCTACGCCTGTGCAGCGCGCCGGAGCAAATGATCGGGCACCTCAACCTGATGAAGGGCGAGGAAGACAATCGCGGCTTCTGGCTGAGTCCGCCATGGCAGGGACAGGGGCTGATGAGCGAGGCCTGGGAGATTACGGCTAAAGAGTGGCGGGCGTGGAAGAATCGGGAAAAATAGCCCGATCGACGGGTGCTCAGATTGAGGTTTCTAGTTTCCCACTCTTTCGCAAAGAACGCGAAAGGATGGGGCAGCCAGCCTCTGACCGGGAATTAAGAAGCAGGCGTTGATCCCGCATCATCCGCCGGCGGGAAGACGCGCAGTCGCTCGACGCGGCGGTCGGTGGAGGCTACGATCTCCATGCGCAGACCGGCGGATTCGAGCAGAACCACTTCGCCGGGGAGCGGGATGCGGCCCTCGATCTCGCTGACCAGGCCGCCCAGCGTGGTGGCTTCGTAGGCTCCGTCGAGATCGCTCAGGCTGGCCGACTCGCCGAAGAGGTCGGGCAACTGGTCGACGGGGAAGCTGCCGGGAACGAGCCATATGCCGTTTAGCTCACGCTGCGGCTCGGCATTAACGGAGCCGGGGGGAGCGTCCTCTTCGTGCTCATCGTGGATCTCGCCGACGATCTCTTCGAGCAGATCCTCGATAGTGACCAGGCCGCTGACACCGCCGTACTCGTCGATGACAATGCGCATGTGCTGCTTCTCGCGCTGCATCTCGCGCAGCAGCTCGTAGACGCGCTTGGTTTCGGGGACGAATTCCGCCTCGCGCGCCATGCTGGCAACGGTTCGCGCACCAGCCTCGGTATCGGCGATTTGCAGCAGGTCGTGGGCGAAGGCGATGCCGGTGATGTTGTCGATGGAGCCCGAGTAGACCGGCACGCGGGAGAAGTTGTGCTCGCGCAGCTCTTCGAGGAAGGCTTCCAGGGTGAGGGACGCGGGCACGGCGAAGACCTCCGGGCGCGGAGTCATCACCTCGCGGACCAGCTTGTCGCCGAACTCGACGGCGGAGCGGACCAGCTCGCGGTCGCTCTCCTCAAGAATGCCCTCTTCCTCGCCGGCTTCGAGCAGCGCCTCGACATCGGCTTCGCTCTCCTCTTCGGCAGTGACCGGCTCCTCGGCCAGCGAGGCCACGGAGTAGAAGAAGCGCACGAAGACAGTGATGGGCGTCATCAGCCAGAGCAGCAAGCGGATCGGCCAAACGAGATACCGAGCCCAGCGGCCTTCGGTGCGGTTGAAGAGCAGCGTGGGCAGAAGATGGTTACAGAAGACCACTACCAGCACCACGGCGAGAACGGCCTGGGCGATCTCACCGGGGGTGGGGCGGGCCAGATATGGGGCGCGATCAAAAAGTAGCGCGCCGAACTCCAGAGCAATAATGCCCAGGGTGAGCTGCTGCAAGACCGCCGCGCAGATCGCCGCGTGCCCGCGAGTGAGGCCCAGTTGCGGTTCGACCAACTCCTCCCATGCGTCAAGGTTTTCTTCGATTTCACGGGTCAGAATCTTGCCGAACTCGCTGTAGACGCGGCTGATGTATGAGGCCAGCGTCTCGACCGCAGCGAGGAAGAGGATGAGGAGAATGAAGAGCGGGGTCATGGCTTGGCACCCCGTTTGCGGGTTGAGGTTCGTGGATTCCCAGGTCCGAAAATCCGGACCTGGGACACCCGATTTTCCGCGCGCTCGATCAGCCCTTGCGGCAGGCCCAGCCGTGTGCGGAGCAGCCGTTCCCGCCGGGCCATTTTGCCCTCATCGGCCTCATGATCGTGGCCTGCCAGGTGGAGCAATCCGTGCAGGATCAGCACCTTGATCTCGGTGGAGAGCGAGTGATGTTGCTCGACGGCCTGACGGAGCGCGGTGGGCACAGAGATGGCCAGATCGCCGGCAATTTCTTCAGCGCCGATGCCATCCGCCGGAAACGAAAGCACGTCGGTTGCCTTGTTCTTGCCGCGGAACCGGCGATTGAGTTTGCGAATCGCGGCGTCGGTGGTCAACAGCACGGTTACCTGGCCGCGCAAACGAACTGCGGCCTGCGCCTGGGATAGAAAGCGGGCCAGGGTGCGGGCTGAGGGAAGGCGGCGGGAACTGGGAGTTGCCGAAGCGCCCAGAGCAGCCAGCCGCTCCGTCGAAGCTATGCTCGGCGCGGGGTCAGGTTCCAGGTCTGGGTCCAGTAGAATCATCGTGCTCGGAGGCGCAGGGAACGGCCCCGGTTCATCTATATTCTACGCGCATCAGCAGTAATCAGCCCCAATGGTTCTTTACTCCTGCTGTGGGATCGCGAAATAGCCTTTGCGGACCTGCACCTTCATGCCGTCGCCACGGCACTCGACGCTGAGCTTGCGGAAGCCGCCGTCCAGCTTGCTGTTCGTGGACGTGTAGGTGGCGACGTACTCGGTGCGCAGCTCGTCCTCGATCTGCTGGAAGGCGGCTTCGAGCTTCTTGCCGTTGTTGCCCACGTCGATCAGCCGGCCGCCGGTCTCCTCGGTCATCTTCTTCATCGCCGAGTAGCCGCTGTAGCCAAATCCCCCATAAAAGCCCCGGTCAGCGATCAGAATCGTGTAAACGATTACGTTGGACTTCTGGGCCGCGGCAATCGCCTCATTGATCTTGACGCGGCTGCCCTCGTCCTCGCCGTCGGTCAGCAGAATCATCGCCTTGCGGCCCGTCTCCTGGCTCATCTTCTGGTTGGCAGCCAGGTAGACCGCGTCGTAGAGCACGGTTCCCTTGGGTGCTCCGATGGTGGGGATGGTGCCGCCACCTGCGCCGGGAATGCCCGCCGCGCCATTGCCGCCGGCGGTGTTGATTTCGGCATGGCTCATCGCCCGCGACAACTGCCGCGCACTGTTGGTGTAGTCCTGCAAGAGGTCCACATTTACATCAAAGGAGAGCAGAAAGGCCTCATCCTTTTTTTGCAGGACGCGCTCCAGGAACTGACTGCCTACATCCTGCTCCAGGGAGAGGACGCGCTGCTGGCTGCCGGAGGTGTCCAGCAGAATTCCCAGGGTCAGCGGGAGATGCGACTCAGCTGCGAAGTTCTTGAGCGTCTGTGGTACCTTGTCTTCCGAGACCGTGCAATCGTCCTTGCCGAGGTGAGGAACCAAGTTGCCGCTCTTGTCCTTGACGGTGAAGACGACATCCACCAGGCTGACGCTCAGCTTGAGCGTCGCCACCGGCTCTTCCTCGGGCGGAGCCTGGGCGGTGCTGACCGGGGGCGCATCCGGCGACGGGGCAAGCTGGGCCCATCCGGCCGGAAGCAACGCCGGCAGGCCACAGAGTAAAACGGCAACTCCCCAACGATTACACATTCTGGTCCTTTAGACGGAATTAGGACTCACGAGGAAAGCATACAACAGGATTTTCGGCCAAATGCAACCAGCGCGGCTCTGGCGCGTCTGATACTCTGACGATTGCAGCACTGTGTCAGGGATCAGGGGTCAGAGATCAGGGATCAGTTGACGGAAGCCTGTAGTTGGTTTTCACTGACAGCTGAAAACTGACCACTGTTCACTGACCACTGCCCACTGGAGAATACCTGTGAAGCTAGGTTTTATGGCAATAGCGCTGGCCGCGCTTCTGAGTTCGAGCCTGAGTTTGACGGCACTGGCCCAACAGCAGCAACCTACCGTGCCCGACGCCCCTACGCCCCAGGCGCCCAAGCCGCTGTCGGACGTGGACGGACCGATTACTCCCGGCAAGGGCGCCGGAGACGAGCAGCCCGGAGCCCCTTCGTCCTCGAATCCATCGGTTCAGCAGCAGCGCCCCTGGAGCAGCAGTCAGGAATCCGGCAATCAGGTCAAGGACGAGGTGCAGACCGCGCCGCCCGAGATGCCCGCCGCCGGCGAGGGCGTTGACAAAGTGACCACGCTGATCATGCACGTGAACTTCGTCGAAGTTCCGGTCACCGTAAAGGACACAAAGGGCAAGCTGGTCTCTGGCCTCACCTACCGCGACTTCAAAGTCTTCGAGAACGACACCCGTGAGCCCCTTGCTTTTTTCACCACGGATTCCTTCCCCCTTTCGATTGCTTTCGTGCTCGATCAGAGCCTGACCTCGGACGTGATGGCCAAGGTGAACAACTCGCTGGGCGCCATCCAGGGCGCGCTCACGCCTTATGACGAAGTGGCCGTCTTCTCATATAACAATGGCGCGCAGGAGCGGACCGGCTTTACCGGCGCGCAGAGCGGCCGTTTGCCCGCCGTGCTGGCTCTCACCAAGGAGACCGGTAGCGAGATGCTGGTGCCGATCAATGATGGCCCCATGGCCGGCTGCAACGTTCGCCAGAACGGCAACTGCGTCGACCCCAATCTGCAGCCCGGGCGCTCGGCCGGCGGCAACACGTTCATGACCATCCCCAAGGAGATTCACACCCTCAACGACGCCATACTGGCCGCAGCCAAGGAACTCTCCACGCGCCCCAAGGGCCGCCGCCGCATCATTTACGTCATCAGCGACGGCAAGGAGTACGGCAGCAAGGCCAAATTCGCGGAGGTGCTGCGCTATCTTCAGACCAACAAGACCGCAGTCTACGGCACGCTGGTGGGCGACTCGGCACGCTGGGGCGAGAGCTACGTGAGCCGCCTCCACATACCCGGCATGATGTACGACAACCTCCTAGCGAAGTACATCCTAGCCACCGGCGGCACACCGGACTTCGAGGGCGGCACCAACGGCATCGAAAAGAGTTACGCCAAGATCGCCGAGGAGGCGCGCAACCAGTACACGCTGGGCTACTATAGCCACCAGCCGTTCATCGACGGAAAGTTCCGCAAGATCGAGGTGCGCGTCGACCGGCCCGGCATGGAGGTCATCAACAAGAACGGCTATTACCCGTCGGGGCAGGATTACCGCTAACCCGGTCTGGTATGGATTCCGTCAACCGGCAACAACACGAAAGGCCTGTGCGCCCGCACAGGCCTTTCTGCATGAATGAACCAGCGGATGCGCCGTGAGCCATGGATGACAGGCTCTTCCTGTCTGCTATCCACGCGACTGACATGCGCGGCAAATATATTCCAACACTTTGAATCCCAGCGGATTTTCGAATCGATTACCGCAGCGGCTGCAAACGACATAGTCCATCTCCGCGGGCGGAGGCGCGGCCGGCGTCGATGCCAGAGGCGGCGCGGGAGCCACGGTCTGTTGCACTGTTGGCTGCACGGTTGGCACGGCGGGCGTGGGGTCGGTGATGCCCTTGAGGCCTTCCTTGAATCCCTTCAATCCTTCGCCCAATCCCTTGCCCAGCTCCGGCAGCCGCTTAGCGCCGAAGAGCACAAAGAGAAGAATTAATATAAAAATCCAATGCGTTGGTTCACTCAGGAAACCCATCGTCTTATCCTCCGCGCACCGGGTTCGCGCCCGCCGCACATTCTAAGGGATATTGTCGCACAAAGATAGTGGTCAGTGGACAGCGGTCAGTGGGCAGTAAAACCCGACGACTGGCGACTGTTCACTGTCCACTATCAATTCACCTGCGCCGGCTTACCCAGTCTTTCCGTGACCATCGCGTAGAAGGCGCGCAGGTCTTCCTCATCGCCCACGGTCAGCCGCCGGTAGACCTTCATCAGCGGAAACAAGCGCGAGCCGCGCACTTCAATGGCCGGAACCGCCATCGCGCCGCCGGGATACTGGGTCATCTCCCAGGCGCCGGCATAACGGCGGCGCAGCACCTCGCCCAGGTAGCTGCCCCAGAGCCGCACCTCGAAGTCCAGCTCCAGCTCCGGGCTCTCGCCCACAATAACCAGAATCTCGTCCAGCGCGTCAATGGAATCCGAGGTAAAGTCCAGCTTCTGCTTGAACTCGCTGCGGCCCAACTCCGCCGCAGCCCGCGCATAGCCCTCCATCATCGCCCCCAGGTCAGGGAATTGCGACGACTCCAGCCGCAATCGCAGATTGGTCGAGTTTCTCATCTTGTCCTCAGAGTATATGCCCAGCGCCGCTGAAGGAAGCATCCACAGCCAAACCGGGGCAGAAAAGAGTGCGGAGTCCCAGGTTTGTGGCGTTATGGCGCGGTTTTATGGCAGACTGAGAGCAGTTGTGGAGGATTCTCCGTTGAAGACCATCAAGTTTTTCGTCCTTGCCGCCGTCTTGGTGCTTGGTGCAGGAGGCGCTCTCGCCGCCGAACGTGCGATTTATCCCGATCCGTCGCATGCTACAGCCGACATCGCCGCCGCACTCAAAACCGCCGCCGCAAGCCACAAACGCGTTCTGCTGGACTTTGGCGGCGACTGGTGCGGCGACTGCCAGGCGCTCGACCTCTACTTCCACGACACAACCAACCGGCCAATTCTGGAGGCTAATTTCGTGCTGGTCCACGTGAACATTGGGCACATGGACGCCAACGTGGAGATCGCTGAAAAGTACGGCATCCCACTGCACAAAGGAGTGCCCGCGCTGGCTGTCCTCGACGAAAAGGGCGTGCTGCTCTATAGCCAGAAGGGTGGCGAGTTTGAAGACATGCGTAACATGGAGTCGGCGGCGGTAACGAAGTTTCTGATGCGGTGGAAGCCGGTCAAGCCCGGCTGCTCGGCAGTGATGGTGAACTGCTGAGGCCGGCCGCTCAGAGGCCAGCGCTCTGGCCATCCCCTCATCCTAGCGGCGACAAATGCTTGGTGTTCTGGTAGGTGTAGATGATGCGGTGGGCGACGGTGATGGTGGAGAGCACGGCCAGCACCCAGAGCGCCGGAGCCATCACGCCCCAGTGATTGAAGAGTGCGCCCAGAATCACCAGTACGATGCGCTCCGGCCGCTCCATGAAGCCTACCTTACATTGGCCGATCAGCGCCTCGGCGCGGGCGCGCGTGTAGCTGACCATCAAGGACGTGACCATCACAAAGGCCACCAGCACCACATACCTGAACCGATTGATGCGGCCGTAGTATACCAGCAAACCGAAGAACAGGATGACGTCCGAGTAGCGATCCATCACGGAATCGAAGAAGGAGCCGAAGACGGTGACCTGATTGTTGCGCCGGGCCACGCGGCCGTCGAGCATATCGAAGGCGCCGGCGGCAAAGATAACCATGCCGGCGTAAAAGAACACCCAGTCGGCGTTGGCGGCGTTAGCGTGGCCGAAGAGGAAGGCGGCGACGATGTTGATGGCCACGCCTATAACGGTCAGCGCGTTGGGCGAGATGCGGGTCAGCGCAAGGCCATGCACGATTTTGTCGAGAAGCCATCCGCAGGCGCGGCCGAAAGCGCTGGTCCAGGTGATTGCCATCGTGCTACTTCTGCTCCAAATTCTGCTTTAGGTTCTGTTCAGCGGCGGCCTCAGCCAGCGCCGCGGCGGCTTCATCATGGATCGTAGTCAGTTTCAGGATTTCCAGCTCGCGCTTGCCATTCGGGGTGACGATGGTGGCGATGTCGCCCACGCGCTTGCCCACCAGGCCGCGGCCGATCGGCGAGGTGGTCGAAATCAGCCCCTTCGAGACATCGGACTCTTCGCTGGTCACCAGACGGTAGACGATCTCCTCGTCCTTGGTCGAGTCGTAGACCACTACCGTCGAGCCGAAGCCGGCCTTGTCTCTGGGAATATTGGCCAGGTTGACCAGCGAGAGCTCGGCCATGCGCCGCTTGAGTTGGCCCAGGCGGGCATCGACAAAGGTCTGGCGTTGCTTGGCCATGTGGTACTCGGCATTCTCCGAGAGATCTCCCATGGCCACGGCCTTTTTGATCTCGGCTGGTAGCTCGTGCTGGAGCTCGTGCTCAAGAATTGCAATCTCGGCGAGTAGCTGCTTTTTGATGTGCTCGGGCATTCAGGGTCCGTGGGGGCGGCGGGGTTTGCTCCATCCGCGAGAGATAAAGAACTTGATTTCTCATTATACGCGGGGTCAGGAGGCTGGGAACAGGGTATAGAGAATAGAGAATAGGGAATAGGTAGTAAGGAAAACAGATCGGAGCTGCGTCTGAAATGTGCGATTGCATCATGATCGACTGGGGGAATATCAGGTAGGCGTTGATGGTGTGTTGCGAGTGTACGAGGTTCTACTGAAGTCTAATACAAAGGACCGCCAACCATCTTATCCAGCTGCGTGAGGCCGGAACGCTGGCGCAATGGGTAAAGGAGCGCGCAGACGCAAGCTGTCACAAGTGATCTTCGGGAGTTAATGAACAAGTCTTTTCGCGAGTCAACATTCCCTCGGCGGCTAAAGCCGAATATCTGTATTGTGCGCTTACGGCGCGGCTGAAGCCGCTCCCTTTCAAAACCAAAGCTGATTCAGATCTTTATTCCGTTTGCTTCGTATTCTCGTTTGCGCTGGCCTTGTCTCCTTTGCCGTTTAGCACGCGCTCGCTACCATCTATTTAAGAGGCTTCATGGAAACCAAGGACATCGAATCGCCGCAGCCAACGCCGCCGGTTGCGCCTGCTGCGCCGGCAGCGATTGCGCCCCCATGGCACACCGCCGTACTGGTTGCGAGCATTGTCGTGTTCTCCATTCATAGCGCCTCGCGCTTTTCAACCGCGCACGCCGAAATCAACCGGCTCGCGACCTATAGCTTCACGGCGGCGATGGAAGCGGTCTTGCTCGCATGGGTCTTTTTTGGATTGCGCCTGAAAAAAATTCCGCTGCGCTCGCTGCTCGGCTCATGCGCCTTGAGCCTTCACTCCATCGCGGAGGACTTGAGCTTCGCTATGGGCTTCTGGATTCTCTCGCTGATCGTGCTGGGCACACTGAGCATGGCATGGTTGCGCGCGGAGTCCGCGCTGGCGCACCGGCCAGCGACGACTTATGCCGCTGGAGAGGCTGGAAAAGCCGGACAATCGCTTGCTAACGATCCCTCAAAGCTCGAATCGCTGCGCGCGCTGAAGCAAATAGCGCCCGCCAACGGAAGAGAAATAGCCGCATGGATACTGCTCTGCATGCTGGTTGGCTTCACGGAGGGGATCGTCTTTCGCGGCTACCTGCAGCGCCAGTTCATTGACTGGGCGCGAGGCCGCGTGGGGGTGGGCGTGCTAGCCTCCGCAGTGGTCTTCGGCAGCGCACACGCATATGAAGGCGCGCGCGGCATGGCCTTGATTACAGTCTTCGGCGTGCTCTTCAGTTTGCTGGCGCTCTATCGCCGCAGCCTGCGCGCGGGCATCTTCGCGCACGCATGGCATGACCTGATCGCCGGCCTGGCGATCGCTTTGCTCAGGTCGAATCACGTGATCTGAGCCGATACAAGCGAGATTCAAATCGGCACTCGAAAAAATTGTTGACTATTTTTCCACCACGACATCGTTTTTCTCTTGACACTTGCGATGGATGAATCTATATATGCATCAACTGCAGTAACATTTGCAGCGATGGAAAAATCGTCACAAGGGAGAATAGGCAAATGGCAACCAAAAAGGCACCAGCCAAGAAGGCACCCGCGAAGAAGGCGGCAAAGAAGGCCGCAAAGAAGAAGTAGCGGTACCTCCAACCCAAAGGCAACAGATCAGGGGAGCGCTTCCAGCGTTCCCCTGATTTGTTTTTTGAGAAAGGATTACACTGGTACACGCAGAGCACGGGAGGAATCGATGACACGCCGCCGCTGGATTGCCGAACATTGGGATGAAGCCACCGCGACGCTCACGGGCGCGCAGGCCGAACACATGACGCGCGTATTGCGCGCGCAGCCGGGCATGGAGGCCGATGTGGTGGCGGGCGGCCACGTCTTTCATGCGCAGGTGGTCGCGGTCTCCGGCGGTGAAGTTCGCTTCAACCTTATCGCCGAACTGGATGCCGATCCGGCGCTGCCGATCACGCTAGTAATGGCCGTCTATAAATTCGATCACATGGAGTGGGCTATCGAGAAGGCTACCGAGTTAGGAGTCGCCGCGATTGCGCCGGTGATTGCACGGCGCACAGAGAAGCATCTGGCGGCTGCGGCGCAAAAGCGCGCGGAGCGCTGGCGGCGCATTGCGCATGAGTCGGCGCAGCAGTCGCGACGCTGCGACGTGCCGCTGGTCTACGATCCAGAGCCTTTGTCCGCGCGGGTGCGAGCAGCATCGGAAGCAGCGCGCATTGTTCTAGCCGAGCAGGAGCGCACAACTACGCTGCGCAATGCGCTGGAAGAAGCCGTGGCTGCTGCGGGAACAGAAATGCCTGCTCTGGAGATTGCCATCGGCCCCGAAGGCGGATGGGCGCCGGAGGAAGAGGCGCTCTTCGACGCCAATGGCTGGAGAGCCGCATCGCTGGGGCCGCGCATTCTGAGAGCCGAAACAGCGGCCATTGCCGCGCTGGCGGTGGCGGCTTCGTATCTGGAGTAATTTTGATCTTCTCTTGGTCGCAGAGAGGCCACTCATTGAAGTGTCCACGGCAGAGCTTCAGAATTCGATAACTGACGCGCAGCAATAATCTACAAGAAATCGCACTAGACGTGAGCGCTGCCGCTGCGCTTGCGGAAGACCACTTTCAGTTCGCGCCGCCATTGCTCGGTGAGCGCAATCAGTTCCCACTCGACCTGCGGAGAAAAATAGCGCAGCACCGGCTCGTTGGCGGGATGGATGCGCAGCGCCGGAGCCGCTAGCAGAAGCCGCGGCTGGAGCGGCGAAACCTCCACACCAGAAAAATACCCCTGCCGCTCGAAGGCCGATAGCGGCCGTCCGCCCTCGTTGCCCGCAACTGGCTGGCGGTCGTCGTTCAGCGCGCGCACGCGAATCCAATAGTCGAGCGCCTGCAACGGCAGATGCAGGTCCTCGTCGGCCTTCAGCTCGATCACTGTCAGCCGCCCGTTGCGGTCCAGCGTCAGCAAGTCCAGCAATCCCCGGTCGCCGGTGGAGAGCGCGGGCACCTGCGAGTAGAGCAGGTCGCCGCGCAGCCCCGGCAGCAGCTCAGTAATCTCCGCGCGCAGCCGCGCTTCCAGCCAGCGCTCCGATTGCAGGCGGAAGAGCGGGTCGGTGTGCGCACCGTCGCCGTGACGGCTCAAGAATAGCCGCGAAAAGAGATCGCGGCAGAGCGGCTCGGTCTCCACCGTGAGCGGCGTCTCATTGGCGCCCGCGCCGAAGCTGATCGCGGCTTCACGGGCGAAGGTGTTGGCGGCAAAGCCATGACGCACGCGCGCAAATTCGAGACCATGCAACAGCAGCCCAACTTCGGTGGCCGAGCTGGGCCGTACCTCGACCCGGTCCTTCGCGGACGGCGGGACCAAAGAAAGCAACCGATCAATTCCGGCCTGATTGCGCTCGATGGCCGCGGCGGCGGAAAAGGCATGGACCAAGCGCGAGTCGAGATTTCCGGTATCTCGAAAGTCCACGACAACCAGCTCTTCGCTGCGCTCGTCCAGCGTGAAAAGCTGGAAGTCGGCGGCTGCGTGATTCAGCCAGGCCATGCGCTCGGCGGTCGTTCGCCACGCCCCGGCGGGCACGATCACCTTCAGCCCGCCAAAGTGCCGCCGCACGTCGCCGTGCTGACGGCAATGGTCCAGCCAGAGGATTCCCAGCGTCAGCACGCCGTCCACCATCGCAGCCGACTCCGATTCGCCGACTCCGATCACCGCGTCCGCGGCTGTTCCACGCAGCAGCCGTCCGCGCGCGTATGCCGGTCCAAAGCTGTGCTCCAGGTCCATTGCCGAGCGCAGACCGTCAACCTTACAACCTATAAAGTGTCGAGTTAGCACACGCTCCAGCAGCCGCTGGTAGTTGCGCCGGGCAACTTCGCGGGCGGTGGGGGTGCGGCGGTCGCTGGTGGGAACCAGCTCCAGGGTTTGCGGCTTGGCAGCGCCCATGCGGCGAGTCGCCAGGCGCAGGCATTGCGCGCGCTCCTGCACGCCGGTCACAGTGCGGATCAGATTACGCTCCTCGCTCCACAGTTGCAGCAGGCAGCGGCCATGCTGTTCGCTCACCGCATAGTGGGCGGAGCGCATATCGAAGAGCACTCGGCCGTCCTCCAGCAGCGCGGCCGCTGGGTGGTCGGTAAGGTATGTTTCAATTGCCTGGGCCAGCCGCTCGGGAGATGCGGCCTCGGCGTCGGCGGCCATCTGCCTCTACCAGCCCTGACGCGCGCGCAGACTGGTGATGTGCGCGGTGTGGTGGCGCGAGTGCCATTCGTACATGGCCAGCCCCTTGGCGAGGTCAACACGGCCATGCTCGGGGTGGTTGAAGCCCTTGCGGAAGTCGTCGTCTGTCATCGCTTCCAGCTGCGCCACCCAGCGACCATGTAGCCCTTCAATCATCGCCAGGGAAACATCGATGGGCAGCCGGCTGTCGGCCAGATTGGCCCAGGCGGCCTCGTCATAAGCATTGATTGTGGGCCAATCCCTGGTCAGCGCCAGCTTGTTGCGAATATAGGCCACCGCGTGGCTGTCGGCGAGGTGATGCACCACCTGCCGGACGGTCCAGCCATCTTCGCGGTAAGGCGTGTCCAGTTGCGCATCGCTCAATCCGGCAACGGCGGCGCGCAGGCGCTCGGGCAACAGGCGCAGAGTTTCAATATGCGCGGCGCGGATGCCGGGCTGACTGCTGGCTGACGCGCTGAAGCGGCCGATAGGATAACGGAGTACTTCCAGGTCTGTCATAGCTCGAAACCTACCCTGTTCATGTGCAGATACGAATCCGCATTGAGGCACCCGACCCGGCAGCAGCGCCGTTTGGGACCAAACTGGTTCTAGGCATGAGGGTGGTGATGGTGATGATGGCTGCGATGCGGGTACTGGTGGTTATGCTTCGAGGCGAAGGCCGGGCTCGCCAGGACCAGCAACAGCAGGACGGCGGCAAGAATCTTCTTCATGGAGAAAATGTACCACGAGTCAGGCGCTGGGGGAAGAGTTCCGTTCGCCCAGCATCAAAAGAGGAACGGGTTTCAGCAGAGACGCAATCGGGGGTAAACTTGTAAATATGATGAACATACCGGCCACTTCCCCGCCTCCCAGTCACAAACGCTACTTTTTTGAAAAATTCGGCCTCACCGAGCGGCTGCTGGAACGCTGCCTGGGCGAGGCCTTGTCCGCCGGCGGCGATTATGCCGATCTATACTTCGAGTCGGTAACGGCTACCTCGCTGGGCGTGGATGAGCAGATCGTTAAATCCGCCAGCCAGGGCGTCAGCGCCGGCTGCGGCATTCGCGTGCTCAGCGGCGAGCGCACCGGCTACGCCTACACCGACAACCTCAACTCCGAGCGCCTGCTGCACGCCGCGCGTACCGCGGCGCTGATCGCCAGCGGACCAGCCACGCAAACGGTGCAGGGCTTCACCGAAGCGCCCGCCGCCGACCTTTATCCCGTGCCGCTGGGCGGCTACGATCTGGACCTGGCCGCGCGGCTCGAACTGATCCTGCGTGCGGATCGCGCCGCCCGTGCTTATGACCCGCGCATCGTGCAGGTCAAGGCGGGCTACTCCGAAGAACTGCGCCGCATCCTCATCGCCGCCTCCGACGGCGCCTTTGCCAGCGACACGCAGCCCCTCTGCCGGCTCAACGTTTTCGTCATCGCCAAGGAGGATGCAACCGTCACCAAAGGCACGGCGGGCGGCGGCGGGCGCGCGGGACTCGATCAATTCACAGGCTCCAAAAGCCCGGAGACCCTGGCACGCGAGGCTGCGCGCGGGGCGATTCTGCAACTCCAAGCCGTGCCCGCACCGGCAGGCGAGATGGAGGTTGTACTCGGCCCCGGGTGGCCGGGAATTTTGTTGCATGAGGCGGTTGGCCACGGCCTCGAAGCCGACTTCAACCGCAAAAAGACCTCGGCCTTTACCGGGCTGATCGGGCAGCAAGTCGCCAGCTCCAAGGTGACCGTGGTGGATAATGGCACGATCTCAGGCCGTCGCGGCTCGCTGAACGTGGACGACGAGGGCACGGCCACGCAGGAAACCGTCCTGATCGAAGGCGGCATCCTGCGCGGCTATCTGACCGACAAGCTCAGCGCACGGCTGATGAACTCCGCCAACACCGGCTCCGGCCGCCGCGAGAGCTATCAGCACATCCCCATGCCGCGCATGACCAACACCTATATGCTGGCCGGCGACGACGCCCCCGAGGATATTCTGCGCTCGGTCAAGCACGGCCTCTACGCGGTCAACTTCGGCGGCGGCCAGGTGGACATAACCAACGGCAAGTTTGTCTTCTCGGCGTCCGAGGCTTACCTGATCGAAGACGGCAAGATCACCGCCCCGGTGCGCGACGCCACGCTGATCGGCAATGGACCGGAGGCGCTCAAGCACGTCTCGATGGTCGGCCACGACCTGAAGCTCGACGAAGGCATCGGGACTTGCGGGAAGGATGGGCAGAGCGTGCCGGTGGGCGTTGGCATGCCCACCATCAAGCTGGACAAAATGACGGTGGGCGGCACGGGAAGGTAAGAGTTTTGATGTTATTGCTTGTTACCAGTCAGAACTTTATCGCTCAGAAGCAATTGTCGTGACGCATGAAATATGCCGACGATTGATTATAGCAAAACCACAATAGGTGTACCCAAGGCTACGACTCTAAAGTGTTGATTTCCTTAAGAAATAAACACAATTGATGAGGCTGTTATAGGCATGGGAATTGTGGTTTTGCTCTAAAACCCGAGTCTGGTTTCTACAACTCGGCAACCAGATTCATGATGTTGTATTCAAGCCTGCAAACTGGCGAGCACGGGCTGGGTAAACGACCAATGCGTATGAACGATGCGCCAGCCGTCGGCTCCGTGCCGGTAGACCTCGGTTGTATTCCAGCGCATCTCGTCGCCGCCTCCGCGGGAGACAAAGCAATAGGTCAGGATCGCGATCTCTCCCTGCACCTTCACCTCGGGATCGACAAACTCATAACTATCAATGAAGATCTGTCCGCGCAACTCCGCGTAGTACTTCCGCAAGGCGCTCAGGCCGTCAATCCGCTCTGGCAGAAATGGATCGAAGTAGGCAACATCCGGCGCGGAGATTTCCAGAAACCCGTCCGGATCGCCGCGTCCCCAACGATCGAGCGCGGCTCGCTCCATATGGATAATTTGCAAAGAGACTTCATCGACCGGCATTTCGAATCACTCCCGAAACATCACCAAGAACTATAAACCTATCGCATGGCTCCTTGCAGCCGGATTGAGACATGCACCAGACTCAGCGCGGCCGGGGTCACGCCGGGAAGGCGGCTGGCCTGGCCGATGGTTACCGGGCGCACCCGTTGCAGCGTCTCGCGCATCTCGCGCGAAAGCCCGCTAATGACGCCATAATCGAGCCACTCCGGAATCGCAACCCCCTCGGCCGCCTTCAACCTGGCGATGGATTTCTTCTGCTGATCCAGGTAGCCGGCGAACTTGATCTCGGTCTCCACGGCGCGGGCTTCGTTGCGCAGCGCCGCTCGCGCTTCGGAAGTCAGGCCGGGTCGATCCATCCACTCCGCCAGCAGCGGATCGGCCACAGGGTCATCGCGCACCGCGCCCATCACCGCCTCGATGCCCACCTCGGGCCGCTTCAGCAGTTGTGCCCAGGTCAATCCGGCGGTCGCCGTTAGTTCGCTCAGACCGGCGGCACGCAGCCCGTCCGGGGTCGCCTTGCCCGTCACCAGTAACTGCTCCAGCGCATTCATCCGAGCCTGCTTTCGCTCATACTCCGCCCAGGTCTCGTCGCCGATCAGCCCCAGCCGCCGCCCATGCGGAGTCAGCCGCCGGTCGGCGTTGTCGATGCGCAGGTGCAGCCGGAACTCGGCCCGCGAGGTGAACATCCGGTACGGCTCGTTGGTTCCCTTCGAGATCAGGTCGTCGATCATCACACCGATGTAGCCCTCGCTCCGGTCCATCGTGAACGGCGGCTCGCCCTTGAGCCACAACGCCGCGTTGATGCCGGCCATGATGCCCTGACCGGCCGCTTCTTCATAGCCGCTGGTTCCATTGATCTGCCCGGCAAGGTAAAGACCTGTGAAGGCCTTCACGCGTAAGCTGCGGTCCAGCTCGGTCGCGTCCACGCTGTCGTATTCAATGGCATAACCGGGGCGCAGCATCTCCGCCTGCTCAAGGCCGGGAATCGAATGCACAATCTCCCACTGCACCTCCATCGGCAGCGAGGTGGACATTCCGTTCACGTAGATCTCGTGCGTGTGCAGCCCCTCCGGCTCCAGAAAGAACTGGTGCTGTGTCTTGTCGGGAAACTTGACGATCTTGTCCTCGATGGACGGGCAATAGCGCGGCCCGATCCCCGCGATCTGCCCCGAATACATCGCCGAGCGATGCACATTCGCGCGAATGATTCTGAGCGTTTCCGGCGTCGTGAAGGCGATGTGGCAACTGATCTGCGGCTGGACAATCTTTTTAGTCCGGAAGCTGAAGGGAGTCGGCTGCGCGTCGCCGGCCTGCTCCTCGAAGGCCTCCCAGCGGATGGTCCGCCCATCCAGCCGCGGCGGTGTCCCGGTCTTCAGCCTGCAAGTTCTGAGGCCCAGCGCGCGCAACGCCTCGCCCAGCAGGACCGAGGCCGGCTCACCGCTGCGGCCAGCCGGATAGCGCTCCTCGCCGCAGTGGATCAACCCATTCAGAAAGGTGCCAGTCGTAATAATGGTGGCCCTAGCCAGCATCTGCCGCCCGTCGCGCAGCTTCAGGCCCAGTACCTTTCGTCGTGATTCTGAATCCCCTTCGTCGACAATCAGCCCAACCACCTCAGCCTGCCGGATATGCAGCCCCGGCTGGCCTTCCAGCACCTCGCGCATCCTCACCCGGTAGAGCTGCTTGTCGCACTGCGCCCGCGGACTCCACACCGCCGGGCCGCGTGAGCTATTCAGCAGCCTGAACTGAATGCCCACCGCATCGGCCACCTCGCCCATGATGCCGCCTAGCGCGTCCACCTCGCGCACCAGGTGGCCCTTAGCTACGCCGCCGATGGCCGGATTGCAGCTCATCTGCGCGATCAGGTCCAGGTTCATCGTGATCAGCGCGGTCTTCATTCCCATGCGCGCCGCCGCCATCGCCGCCTCGCACCCCGCGTGCCCCGCGCCCACCACTGCCACATCGTATTGTTCGGTAAAAGCCATCTGAAACTATTCTACGGATTCCTCTCAGCGCCTGTGGAAGGTGCGCTCAGCCGAGGCTCAGCAAGCTCCTCTATAAT
Source organism: uncultured Occallatibacter sp. (assembly GCA_964595845.1). Taxonomy (GTDB): domain Bacteria; phylum Acidobacteriota; class Terriglobia; order Terriglobales; family Acidobacteriaceae; genus Telmatobacter. The sequence continues at coordinate 58,669 of CAZQRX010000007.1, forward strand.
TGTCCCGTCTCCTCATGCAGAGAGAAGGTCGAGGGCGATCGGCGATATGGTTAACTGCTCATGCGGTCAAATGACAGAGGAAGGGACCACGCTGTG
>CAZQRX010000008.1:0-56043 GCA_964595845.1 uncultured Occallatibacter sp.
GCGGGCGAGCAGAACCTCCACTTAAAACCCTGTCCGAATTTGCTGAACCAGCTCACCACGATCCAAGCAAGCCGATGGATAAACCGATCCCGCGGGTGGCCCGGAGCGATTGGGCGGGTTTACAAGTTTCGCTACGGACCTAGGTGGCGCAATGGTTTTATGGGCTGCTTCCTTCGCGATCAAACGCCTCCAAGACGAGGTTCTTCACTTTGTCAAATGAAATCATCGTGCCGGAAATATTAAACTTCTCTGGACAAGTACCTCGATACACATTTCCCGCGAATGTATCAATGACAACGGGAGCTTCTTTGCACTCCAGATCCACAGTAAACCTTTTGATCTGAGGAATACTGATACGTATCCATCCGAGTGACTGTTCCACAAAATGGATATAGCTATCACGGACACACTCGTCAAAGTAACCAACTCCGGCCCTAGCCGGCAAGCTGAATTTCAGTTGGGATCTGTCTGAATAAAGCAACTCTGGGATCGACAAAGGTTTTTCCATCTCATCAATCCGGTTGAGCGTAATCGTGTACACTCTATTGGTACGAACAAGTGGGATCACAGCATCACAGGTTACAAGACAGGGACCCATCGTGAAGGAATCCCAGTTGTAATTTCCCATGTTCTGCAGCTTTCCCGTAAAAGTACCTGATTCTTTCGTCTGCACGAACATCTCATCCTTATTTGCTGTCATTGAGAGAATCGTATCCGATTTGATCTCTACGGTACCAAGCAAGTTTTCATCGATTGTAATTTTGTCGAGAGAGCCCCAAGGCCCCAATCTATCCCCCAAGATTTCCACAAGATAGCCCACCCATCCTGTTTCTGCAATCTTGAAGAAGACTCTCTTGTCAATGGCATCGAGCAGCCAAGAATAACCTGCAAACCACATATCCTCGCCGCTAGCACCACGCAATTGATACCCAGGGCAGTCGCCATCCGTGCCCTTCTCATAGTATTGCACCACAGTGCCTGGACCGTAGTAGAAAGATCTGACTTTGGAATCTTTGGTTCCGACAAAGAAATCTTCACCTCTGACTATAAAGAGAATGGAATCTGGATTAAACGAAACTTTCCCATTCCCAGTCTGGACTTCCGTTTTTTTACTAGTCGCCTGCGGAGTATGCTCCAGGTTATCCGGTGGCTGGGTAGCCTCAACTACCAGGGTCTCAAGAGTGGGTGACGGAAACGATTTTGACACAGTTGCAGAGCCCGTTGGTTCTTTATCATTTAAGTTACTCTTCATTGCAGGGACCATGGAGATTGTTCCTGAACCAGTTATCGATTCATGAGCTTCAAATATTCGTGCAATGTCCTTTCGGGCACCCGTAGGATTTACAGTCAACTTCAACTTCTCTGGTGAAATATGTTGATTCTCAGGTGGCTGCAGTGATTCGTTGCCGGGGCGAAAGATACTATCTTCATGTGCTCCAATTTCAGTCTTCATGAAGGATGCGGTTTTGCGAAGCGCGGAATCCTGATAGATGTGGCTATAGGTGACGCCGTTGAGGGACGGCAATACGTGCATTTCAGGTGGGAGGAGCGACCACACTTCTTCGGAAGGAAAGGAAAAATTGTCTGTGAGAACCGGGATGATATTGCGTCCGGTTGTAAGGGCGTGCATGATCTCGCGTTTCAACCAGTCGGACTTGTTTGCACACCGATCCAACGAAGCCCTGCTGAGGATAAGAATGAAGTTGGGTGCTTCCTCGATACGGCGAAGCAACTCCTCATCGAATTTGCCGACCTGGAGTTCGTTAACATCGAGGAATATTCGTTTATGGAAGCGGTTCTCCAACTGCATCTTCAAGAGGCTTGCCAGATCGCTACCCGTTTCACGGCGATAGCTGATAAAAGCATCAAAATGATCGCAGACGACCAAGAACTCGCTACCGCAAGTCGAGCAGAATTTCGTTTCTAGGAGATTTATTTGGCCGCAGGAAGGACATGTCTTCCCTGTGGACTGTTTGTTTCCGGCCCCCTTCGTCCCTAACAATCTTCGAAAAAAGGTCATTGCAGAATTCTCCCTTTACTTAACGGGGATTCTCAACATCGACGCCACAGCATATGTGCAAAAGACGATCCTGAACCGGAATCTCCATATTCGCACTGGTTCCATCAAATTGTACCGCCCCTGAGGGGACTGACCAGCCGGGTGACCCAGGTCTCAATTTTGCGACCTGGAAGGTCACCAGCATCATTGCAACAGCGTTGGCTCGTCGTGGTCGCCGTTGCCGTTCAGCTCATCGGGCGGGATGATGACGGCGGCGGCTACCTTGTCTTCCGGCTCCAGGTTGAGCAGGCGGACGCCCTGCGTGGCGCGGCCGGCGGCGCGGATGGTCTTGGTGTCGATACGGATGATCTTGCCGAATTGGCTGATGACCATCACTTCCGAAGTATCGTCCACCAGTTGTATGCCGCTGACGCGGCCGATGCGCGGCGTGACGGCCATGTTCTTGACGCCCTTGCCGCCGCGGGTTTGCAGGCGATACTTCTCCACATCGGTACGCTTGCCAAAGCCGTGCTCGGTCACAACCAGAATGCGGTACTCGCCGGGCTCATGCTCCTTGGGCGTGACGGCGACGCCGACGACATAATCGTTTTTGGCAAGAGCGATGCCGCGCACGCCGTAGGCCGGGCGGCCCATGGAGCGGACATCGTTTTCGTCGAAGCGAATGGCCATGCCGAGATGCGTGGCCAGAAAAATAATCTGCGAGCCGTCGGTGATGCGCGCCTTAACCAGCTCATCCCCATCATCGATGCCGATGGCGATGATGCCGCGCGACATGACGTTCGAGAAATCCTTGAGCGGCGTCTTCTTGACGGTGCCTTTTTGCGTGGCGAAGAAGATAAACTTGCCTTCCTCTTCAAGATCGCGCACGGGCAGAATCGCGCGCACGTTTTCGCCCGGCTGCAAGTCGAGCAGGCTCTGCATCGACTTGCCCTTGCCGGCGGCGCCCACGTCGGGAATCTCGTAGACCTTAAGCCAGTAAACGCGTCCGGCGTTGGTGAAGCACAGCAGGAAGGCGTGCGTCGAATCGACGATCAACTGCGCGACAAAATCCTCTTCGCGCGTCTTCATGCCCATGCGCCCGGTGCCGCCGCGGCGCTGCTGGCGATAGATGCTGATGGGCGTGCGCTTGAGGTAGCCCTGGTGGCTCACCGTGACCGCGACCTGCTCATCGGCGATCAAGTCTTCCAGTTGCAACTCGGCGCTCTCATCGACGATTTGCGTGCGGCGCGCGTCGCCGTACTTGTCGCGGACCTCTTCGAGTTCCTTGACGATGACCGCGCGCAGCTTGACTTCGCTGGCGAGGATCGACTCGTACTCGGCGATGCGCTCGCGCACCTGCTTGAGTTCGTTGAGCAGCTCGTCGATGGAGAGCTGCGTGAGCCGGTAGAGTTGCAGTTCGAGAATCGCGTCGATCTGGCGCAGCGTGAGGCCCTTCTCTTCGTGCGGCAGGCGCTCGCGGTCGAGGGTGATGACGATCTCCCGGCCCTTGCTCCAGGCATAGAGATTTTCGCGCGCCTCGACGCGCGAACCGGAGGCGCGGATGAGGCGAATGACGGTGTCGAGGTTGTCGAGCGCGATCTTTAGGCCTTCGAGGATGTGCTCGCGCGCGCGGTCCTTCTTGAGCAGGAATACGGTGCGGCGCTGCACCACGTCGATGCGGTGATCGAGGAAGCAGCGAATCGCCTGATCGAGTCCCAGCTCCCGCGGCTGGCCGTTGAGCACCGCGAGAAAGATCATCGAGAAGCTCTCTTGCATCTGCGTGTTCTTGTAGAGCTGGTTGAGCACAATCTCCGGCTGCGCGCCGCGCTTGAGCTCGATGACGATCCTCATGCCGTCGCGGTCGCTCTCGTCGCGCACGTCGCTGATGTCATCGACGATCTTGTCGGTGACCAGCTCGGCGATACGCTCGATCAGCTTGGACTTGTTCACCTGATACGGAATCTCGGTAACGATGATCGCCTGCTTTTCCTTGGTCAGGCTTTCGAGAGCGGTGCGGGCGCGCATCAGGAAGCGGCCGCGGCCGGTGCGATAGGCCTGCGGAATGCCGGACTTGCCGTAGAGGAAGCCGCCGGTGGGAAAGTCGGGGCCTTGCACATGCTTGAGCACGACGGCCAATGCAGCCTCGCGGTCATGCGCCGCTTCGGGACTCTGGAGCAGTTCGATGGCCGCGTTGACGACTTCAGCCAGATTGTGCGGCGGAATGTTGGTGGCCATGCCGACCGCGATGCCGCTCGATCCATTCACGATCAGATTGGGAATGCGCGTGGGCAGCACGGTGGGCTCGACGGTGGACTCGTCGTAGTTGGGCACGAAGTCCACGGTCTCCATCTCGATGTCGGCCATCATCTCGCCGGCAATGCGCATCATACGGCACTCGGTATAGCGCATGGCCGCCGGCGGATCGCCGTCTACCGAGCCGAAGTTGCCCTGGCCGTCGACCAACGGATAGCGCAGGGAAAAGGGCTGCGCCATGCGCACCAATGTGTCATAAATAGCCGAGTCGCCGTGGGGATGGTAGACGCCCATCGCCTGGCCGACCACTTTGGCGCATTTGGTGTATTTTTTGTTGTGCTGCAGGCCCATCTCGTTGAGCGTGTAAAGCACGCGGCGGTGCACCGGCTTCAATCCATCCAGGGCGCTGGGCAGCGCGCGCCCGATGATCACGCTCATCGAGTAGTCGAGATAGGAGCGGCGCATCTCCTCCTCAATATTGATGGGGATGAGGTTGGCGCCGCTGTGCGGCGGCGTGCCGCCTTCGAGGGGAAGAAGTGGATTCTGATCGTCTGCCATAGGGGTCATTTCAGGCCCACCGGAAGGCGGCGGAAAGAGACCGGAAAAAGCGGGGCCGGCCTGGCGTGGACACTGCTTTTATTTTACCCGTTAAGGAGGGCTTTTAGCAAGGCCGATTGAAAGAAATAAGTCCTTATTTTGCTAGAATTTATAGACTATTTTGTGCTTTTCCGCAGTCGTCTCACAGAGATACGCGGCACGGCGCGGCGCCGGCTTTGATTTGGCTTAGATTTTGGCCTTCTTTTTCTCCCTATTTTGCCAGCGTTCCGGCACTGTCGCGCCACTCCCAGCGACAGCTTGCCAGGAACATACTTTACGCTCCACCATCATCAAATACAGCTCCCTCTATCCAGGATGCTGGAGTTAGAAGCGAAGCGACTGCATATCCCAAAGCTGTATGGCAGCGTCCTGGCCCCCCAATGCCAGTGTGCTGCCGTCGGGGCTGAACGCAACAGCATAGATTGTGTTGCAGAGTGCTTTGATCGTTCGCCATTCCTTTCCGAAGACTGTTTCCCAGAGCTTGACGGTTTCATCGGCGCTTCCGGAGGCTAAAGTGCGGCCGTCAGGGCTGAAGGCCACTGAACAAACGCCAAGGCCGTGTCCCTTCAGCTCGCGCGTCACTCTACCGCTGGAAACATCCCAAAGCATAACCGCCGTGTCCTTGTCCGAAGTTCCGGATGCCAGCGTGCGGCCATCTGGGCTGAAAGAGAGCGACTGAATTCTTCCGATATTTTGATTCAGTGTGCGCAGTCTGTCCTGATCCCAAAGCAGAATCGAACCCTCACTTCCCCATGCCAGCGTGCGGCCATCAGGGCTGCACGCCAGAGAACCGATGATTCCCTGGTTGCGCAGTGGAGTAGGCTTTTCCTCTCCGGAGTTTACATCCCATAGCCTGATTGTTCCGTCCCGGCTTCCCGATGCCAGCGTGCGCCCATCAGGCAGGAAGGCGACGGAATCCACCGATCCTTTGTGGCCCCTTAGAGATCGCAATTCGGCTCGTCTTGCCACATCCCATCGCTTGATCGTCCCATCCCTGCTTCCCGACACGAGCATCCGGCCATCGGGGCTGAAAGCTACGGAGCCGATGGTCCGTGCCTCACAGGGCAAATCATATGATTCGGCATCCTTCGCCAGATCCCACAGCCTGACCTTCCCGTCTGAATTTCCCGAAGCCAGCATTCCGCCGCCGGGTCTGAAGGCCAAGGAAATCACGAAGTAGTCTTTCCCGGGCAGCCTGCGCACTGGAATCACGCGCGTATTTCCGGATGCCTGAGAGGAGGCGGATGAGGAAATCTCATCGTCTTCGTCCTCCGCGTCATCCTTCGACCATCGAAGCGAATCGCGCGTGGCCCTCTCCGCCGCCTCGGTCTTCTCCCCAATGGCCTTCCCCTGTCCAGCCCTCCACAAAGCCCACTCGGCCGCCGCTTTCTCCGCCGCGATCGTCTCCTGCGCGGCCTTCTCTTTTGCCGCCTTCTCCGCTGCCGCCTTTTCCTGCGCGGCTTTCTCTCTTGCAGCCTTCTCCGTGGCGGCCTTTTCTTCCTCCGCCCTGGTTGCCGCAACAAACCTCTCCCATTCGGCTTTTTCAGCGGCAGCCTTGTCGCGCGCGACTTTTTCCGCCACAGTCTTTTCTTTCGCAGCCTTCTCACTTGCCGCTTTTTCCGCTGCAGCCTTCTCCAGTGCGGCCTTCTCCGCGGCGGCTCTCTGGGCTGCGGCGATCTCGGCGGCGGCCTGCGCGAGCGCAGCCTTCTCCGCGGCGGCCGCCTTCTCCCTGGAGAGCTTGTCCGCCGCGGTCTTGGCTGCCGCCGCCCTCTCCGCCGCTAGCTTCTCCTTGGCGGCTTTCTCTTCGGCAAACTTCCTCCATGCTTCCTTTTCGGCTGCAATCTTCTCCGCCGCCGCCTTCTCCCTGGCAGCTTTCTCGGCGGCAATCTTCTCCCATGCGGTCTTTTCCGCCGCTGCTTGCTCTCTCGCGGCCTGCTCGGCTGCGGCCTGCTCTTCCGCGGCCTGCTCTTCTGTGACCCACTCTGCTCCGTGGCACTTCTTGTATTTCTTTCCGCTTCCGCACGGGCAAGGAGCGTTGCGACCCACCTTTTCCCAGGTCTGCTCCCCGGCAAGCTGGCCCGCGGACTTGCCCTCTGACATCCGCGCGGAGTCCGTCGCACTCGGCTTCTTGCGCCGGAATTCGTTCTCCAATGCCTGGATTGCCGCCCACTCCGCGGCTTGAATCGCGGCGGCCTTCCCGGCTTCTACCATCTCCACTGCCGAATCGGATTCCGTGTCAGGCAGCTTCCGGCTTTGACGCCTGGAGAGCGATTCGCCCGGCAACAGGCCGCTTCCATCCCACTCGATTTGCGCTTCGATCAGCGTCGAGGGCTTGAACGCGCCAGCCTTTATGGCAGAGATGGCCTCAGCCGTTGCAGCCGCTACTACTTTCTCGGCTGCGATCCTCTCGGCCTCAGCCTTCGCTACCGCTTCCGCCTTCTCGGCTGCGACTCGCGCCGCCTCGGCTTGCTCCGCCGCTAGCTTCTCCCTTGCAGCCAATTCGACGGCGGCTTTCTCTCTTTGCACCCTCTCGGCTTCCGCTTTCTCGCGCGCGGTCTTTTCCGCCGCGGCTTGCTCCGCGGCCAGCTTTTCCTTTGCAGCCTTCTCGCGAGCGGCTTCATCCGCTGCAACTCTTTCCACCTCAGCCTTGGCTGCCGCTGCTGCTGCCTTCACGGAAGCGATCCGATCCGCCTCGGCTTTTGCAACTGCATCTGCTTTTTCGGCTGCGATTCGCGCCGCCTCAGCCTTCGCCGCCGCTTCTGCTTTTTCGGCTGCGATTCGCGCCTCCTCGGCCTTGGCTTCCGATTCGGCCTTCGCCGCTGCGATCCTATCCAGCTCTGCATTCGCAGCAGCCTCACGAATCTTTTCGACCTGCGCCACGAGGTCTTCCAGTATCGTGTATTTGACAGCTGCCCATTTCGATGCGCTCTCCGTGTAATTGACTAAAGGTTCGTCGCTTGGAACCATCTGACGGTTAGCCAGAAAGCGATAGCGTTTCCATCTGCATGGCTCTACCCAAAGCGGCACAACGATCATTTGCCCACGATCGGCACGCTTCACGATGCGAGGCATCTCTTTATTTTCAATGAATTCCGAATTCAAGAAGTCCTGGCTTACAATGAGCAGCGCAATTTGTGAATGATCGATCTGCCATTCGATTTCATCGGCGTAGACCGTGCCGCCTTTGAGTTCCTTGTCAAACCAGAAAAGAACATTGTCCCGTTTCATGGATTCAATCAAGTAGGGGACCATATTGCGCAGTTTGCCGTGACCTGGCACCACCCATTCTTCGTCCTCGCGGGCATAACTGACGAAGATGCGAATGATGTCCTCATGACCGTCGGTATGTATGCCTTCATCCATAACCTGCGACCGTTCCCCGTTCTTTGTATCGCTGCTATCCCTGCCGCTTGCCCTTATGGAAAACGCCCACTCTTCCTCACTATGCACTGCAATACCCTATGCACACATGCGCACCTTTGCCGCCGGAAAACACCAGGAGGACGCAAGAACCCAAATCTTGAATAAGAAATGATAGCAAATTTCCCTCTACAGCAGCCCCGGCAAACTCAGCACGCAGAAGACCGCTTGCAGAAGCACGATGGTCCCTGCGGCGCTCATCGCCAGACGGCCCCTTGGCCCTTCGTAGGCGTCGGCAAAGACTCCGCCGATCAATGTGAGCAGAAAGGGCAGCGCCCAGAGCCACGGTGAGCCGGGGGCGCCGGTCATGATCAGAGCCACGAGGATCGAAGCGCAGATCAAAGGAACGGAGTTCCCGAAATAGCGCGATTTGCGCACCCCCAGGTAAAGCGCCAAGGCGGCAGCCGCGGCTATTGTGATCCCGGCGTTCGAGAGCGTAGAGAAGAAGCGGCGGGCCGGGTCGAGCGATAGACCTAATTGACCCGCCGTCGAGCGGAGATAGTAGCTGAAGGCATCCGGCGAGAAGCCGTAGCACGCAAAGACCAATCCCAGCGCCCCGGTAGAGGCGATGAGCACCACTGGCAGCACCTGGCTTCGGCGCCCCTCAGCCACCCACAGCATCGCCGCCAGGCCCAGCAGCACTACCAACCCCAGTGCGGCAATGTGCGCGGCCGCCGCCAGTCCAAAGGCCGCCGTCAGCAGCACGATGCGCAGCCAGCCTTTGCGCCGCGGCCCCTGCATCGCGTGAGCCACGCCGATGCAGGTGTAGACGCCGCCATAGACGCCCAACGCCGCCAGCACCTCCGGGTTGGGCGCAACGCAGGCTCGCAGCACCGCCGGAGAAAAGCAGTAGAGCCCAAGCGCCGTGTAGCCGCCTAGATTGCCGTAGAGGCGCCGCGTGACCCACCACAGTCCCGCGCCCAGCACGCAGCCGGCGCCCAGGAACGGAAACCGCAGCAGGAGTAAGGCATACCTGAGCTGGTGGCGCAACTCCCAACTGCTCAACTCGCCGTCGGCTTGCACCACCCGGTCTTCGGGCTTGCGGAAGTGGTCCAGCCCGCGCTCCGCCAGCAGATTCAGTGTCAGCGGCAGCCCGGCCAGCCGGTAGGCCAGAATCCCGTCGTGTATGTTGCCGCAACTGGTGAAGTAGCCCGCCAACTGCGACGGCCGCTCCCACATCTCGCGTCCGCAGCGCGCGTATTGGTAGTCGCGATCAATCAGCGTCTGGTGGCCGGTGAGCCACAGCCCCTGCGCCAGAAAGACAGCCAGCAGCCCCGCCGCAATGCGCTGCGGCAGATTGAATTGAAAGCGGCGAATGTGTGCAAAGCGGTGGGTCATCGTGCTCCGAGGAACCTTACCAGTCTAAACGCTCCTACCCGTTGTTTTCGCTCTCCGATTCTGCCGTCCATCCCGGCCTGATGTATGGTAGTAGAGAGCTTCCGGTTGAGGTCTTGCATTGTGACCATCCCAGAAATCGTCGATCTGCTGAAGCGGATTCGGTGGAACTCTATCCACACCTGGATACCCTTTCACACACTGATCCCGCTCGTTGGGGGCGCGCTCGCCGCGTTCTTACAGCGCCGGATCAAACGCCGCAATGCCCGCCTGGCGCAGCACTGGCCCGTCGTGGATGGGAAGGTTCTGGACATCAACGTAGCCGCGGGAACCAAATTCTTTGGCAGCCCGCGACAATTCAACGCAACCTTCAAATATTCCTACACAGTTCTGGACGCGGGCGTGGCCAGCTATTTCTCGGGAAGCTTTTCGCGCTTCTTTGCAGACAAAGAGCAGGCGTGGGAGTGGCTGGAGTTGCTTAAGAACAAGCGAATCCGCGTTCACGTCCGGCCCGGCAAGCCTGAAGTCTCCGTCGTGCTGGAGGCCGATTTGGACGCCCACTTTTACCTTCCCGCGCGAACCCCGGCTGACTTCGTCCTTTCCCCGTCCGGAACCCATCCCGAGTAGCGCCGTCGCGAACCTCGACCGGCGTTTGTTCCTGAAAGTGCTATCCTCCTCAGCAAGGGCTTGCGCATGAGCAGTTTTTTCACCATCGGCCACTCCAACCACGAGTTCCCGGCGTGGCTTGCCCTGCTCCACCGGCACGCGGTCGAAGTGGTGGTCGATACGCGCAGTTCGCCCTACTCGAAGTACGTCCCGCAGTTCGACAAGGAACTGATGCAGCGCTCGCTGGAGCAGGCGGGAATCCGCTATCTCTTTCTCGGCGCGGAGTTGGGTGGCCGCCCAGCCAATCCCGACTACTACGACGCCAAGGGCCGCGTCCTCTATAGCCGTCTGCGCGACGATGCCCGCTTCCAGGCGGGGATCGCGCGGCTGGAGAGCGGCATGGAACGCTACCTCGTGGCCCTGGTTTGCGGCGAGGAAGATCCCGCCCACTGCCATCGCCGCCTGCTGATCGGGCGCGTGCTCACCGAGCGTGGCCATACCATGATTCACATTCGCGGCGACGGCCGCCTGGAATCCGACGATACGGTGGCCGCTGAAGCCGGCAAGCCGCTCATCGGCGCACAGCCCGCGCTCTTCGCGGAACTCGACGAGGACCAATGGAGATCTACAGCATCGGTTTTACCCAAAAAAGCGCCGCAGAGTTTTTCGGAACACTGAAGGCTCATGGCATTGAGCGGCTGCTCGATGTGCGCCTGAATAACACCTCCCAGCTCGCCGCCTTTGCCAAGCAGGCCGACCTGGCCTACTTTCTCAGCGAAATCTGCGGCGCTGCTTATGAGCACGAGCCTCGGCTCGCTCCTACGCAGGAGATGCTCGACGCCTACAAGAAGCAAAAGGGAAGCTGGGAGGATTACACCGAAGCCTATCTCGCTCTGATCCGCTCCCGAAAGGTGGAATCGGTACTTTTGAGGGAGAGTTTCCAGAGGAAAACCGTTTTGTTGTGCAGCGAGGCCACCCCGGAACACTGCCATCGGAGGCTGGCGCTGGAGTATTTACAACACCATTGGGGAGGTGTACAAATTACCCATCTATAATTCACGGCCTGGAGGCAAGTTTATTGATCCGGAACAAAACGATTGCATCGTGGGTTCCCACCCTTTCCGCTAAGAACGCGGAAAGGATGAATCGCGCTGTTACATTTCTTTCTGGCCGAACCAGTAAGTTCATGAATCTCGACCAGATTGTCTGCCTCGCCAACTCCTACAAGCACGGCAATCGCTGTGTGGCCGGAATCAGCCTGGAGACGAAACAATGGGTAAGGCTCGTTGGCAGGCAGGTCCCCGGCTGTCTCACCGTAAAGGAAGCGAGCTACCCCGACGGAAGAGAAGCCGCGCTGTTGGATGTATTCGAGGCCGAACTTGGCTACAGTTGCAGTTCCAATTGCCATCCCGAAGATGTACTTGTGTCCGACAAGCCCTGGCAACCGGTCCGCAGCTTTGTCGAACCTCAAGATGCGCGCTTTCTCGCTGCGTTCCTGAGCAGACGGCCAGTCGTTCTTCAAGGATACGGAGATCGTGTCACCGCGCACAGAGTCGAAGAGACGCCAATGGCGAGATCTCTTGAACTGATCGAGCCGGAAGACCTCTGGTGGTGGATTCGCGAGGAGAACGGAAAACGGAAAAATCGCGCCATCTTCCGTGTCAGCCATATCAGCCGCATCCGCTATGATTTGGCCGTTACCGATCCCGTCTGGCTGGAAAAACTCCACTCTATGCCTTTGGGAATCTATCCACATACTCATTTTTTCAGCGGCAAGTTCCAAAAGACCTTCCTCACTATTAGCCTTGGCGAACCATTCGAGGGCTTTATCTACAAGCTGGTGGCCGGCGTGATATGCCTGCCCGCATAATCCCGACAGAAATTAATAACTACCCCTTTTCATACTGCATCTCTTTACTCCACAAACCTCTCGACGCTACACTGGCCTCATCATGCTAACCCGCCGCCGCTTTGTCCTAAGTGCCGCCACCCTCGCTCTCGCCTCCAAGACCCGCCTGCTGGCGGCGCAAACTGCGAATGTCTATCACAATCCGATTCTGGGCGGCGACCATCCCGACGCCAGCCCCATTCGCGTGGGCGACGACTTCTTCCTTACCCACTCCAGCTTTGACTACGCCCCGGGGCTGCTGATCTGGCACTCCCGCGACCTGATCAACTGGCGTCCGGCGGCCGCCGCTCTGCACCGCTACTATGGCACCGTGTGGGCGCCCTATCTCTGCGAGTACCAGAACCGCTACTACATCTACTTCCCGGCCAACGGCAGCCTGCGCGTGGTTCATGCCGATCGCCCCACCGGGCCGTGGAGCGAGCCTGTCAGTCTTGGCATCGACGCCATTGACCCTGCCCATATCGCCGAGAATGGACGCCGCTTTTTGTACATGGCCGGCGGACTCATGGCCGAGCTCACCCCGGACGGCCTGGCGGTCAAGACCCCGCCCCGCAAGGTTCTGGACCCCTGGCCCATACCCGCCTCCATTCGCATGGAATGTACTTGCCTGGAAGGCCCCAAGCTGCTGGAGCGCAACGGCTGGTTCTATCTCAACGTGGCCGAGGGCGGCACCGCGGGCCCAGGCACAAGCCACGCGGTGGTCAGCGCCCGCAGCCGCCACGCCGAGGGGCCCTGGGAGTTCTCGCCCTACAACCCCATCGTTCACACCCCTTCGCGCGACGACCGCTGGCTCTCGCTGGGCCATGGCCGCCTGGTCGATACCCCGGACGGACGCTGGTACATCACGATCCACTCCTATGAAAACGGCTACCGCACCCTGGGCCGCCAGCTTATGCTGCTACCCGTCGAGTGGACCGCCGACGGCTGGTACCGCATTCCGCAGGGCGTCACCGCGGATGCGGCGATTCCCATGCCCGTGCCCGGCACAAGCCAACAGCCCTTTGTTGATCCCTCCGACGACTTCACCACCCCCGAGCTCGGCCTCCAGTGGGGCTTCTGGCACGAGTTTGACCCCACCCGCTTCACCACCGGGAACGGCGCGCTCACCCTGGCGGCCCAAGGCAAATCCCTGGCCGAGACTTCCGCCCTCACTACTCCCGTCGGCGGACACTCCTACACCGTCGAGATCGATGTCGAAGCCGCGCTCGGCTGCGAGGCAGGACTTATGCTCTTCTACAACCCCAATCACGCTGCCGGCATCCTGATCTCCCGGGAAGGAATCGGCGCGCGCACCGCCAATGGCTTCATCCCCAGCCGCCAGCAGCCAGGCGCTACCAGAGCCACCCTGCGCATCGTCAATGACCGTCAGGAAGTCGATTTCTATTACCGGCTTCCCGGCCAGAGCTGGAAGCGTACCCCGGAATCGGCGGAAATCTCCGGCATCAACCACAACGTTCTCGACGGCTTCCTTGACGTTCGCCCCGCCGTCTACGCCTGTGGATCGGGCAAGGCGACCTTCCGCGCCTTCCGCTACTGGCCTCGGGTGAATGTGCCCGCCTGACCCCCGCCGGCCAGCCTTGGCCTTTTTACGCCAGACACAAGAAAGCCGCCCCGAAGGGCGGCTTTGCTGTGCAAAGTTGAGCTTGCCCTGGTTAGTTGATCGTAATCGGGCAGGTCGCTCCGGCGTTGGTGCCGTCCACATCCGTTGCAGTGATCGAGAAGGAACCGGAGGCCGTCGGCGTGCCCGTCACCGCGCCTGTCGAGGCATTCAGCGTCAGCCCCGCCGGAAGCGTGCCCACAACCGAGAAGGTGTAGGGAGCCGTGCCGTTGCTCACGGTGATTGAGTTAATTGGAAAGGCAGTACCCACCGGATCGCTCGTCACCGAAGAGCATTGCAGAGTTAAACCGTAGAAGAGAGCGCCAACTGATTGATCGCCGTAGAGTCCTGAGGGATCGCCGCCGCTTGCCGGCGTCGGCAACGTGCAAGTGCTGGTCATATCTGGCTCTGGCAAGCCATTTGCTGCCAATACCCCAGTATCGCAGTTCGCTGTCCAACCGCCAAAAGTAGTAGTAAATTCGGTTGAAGTTGAATTTCCAGACAACGATGCGGTGATCGTCACATTCGTGTTAGCGGCATAGGTTCCCGTGCAAACAGAGTTCCCATAGCCGGCAATCTCCGAACCCGGACCGCAATGGATCAGGCAACCCGTAGTCACATCGCAGGTTGTCTGGCCACTGGCTATCTGGGTGCCGGAGGGAGCCGTAATGAGCCAGTTGGTATCGTTGCTGCCTGCGTTGAAGACGGTCAGCGTGGCCAGCAATGAAGGGGCCACCGCTTGACTGCATATGGGGGGAGTGATGCCTTCCACCTCGCACGTAAACGTAACTGGATTGGAGAGGACGAGCGTGCCGTCAGGGTTGGCAGTCGTGTCTTCCGCATAGATGACGCCAAGACCCTCATAACCCATAGCCGTAGCCAGTCCAGCGGGTTCTCCAGGCGTACCGGCGGAGTTGATGGATACAAGATTGGGTTCGAGCGTAATCCAGGTTACCGAGTCTGTGATATCGCGAATAGTGGGAATGGTCGTGAAGGTTCCGAAGGCAAGGTATTGCTGGGTCATGCCTTTGTTTGAAACGACGGTAGCCAAAGGCACAACATTGATCGAAATCAGCGGCTCCGGCGATGCCCCGATGGTAACCGAGTACGTTGCTTGCGCCACCACCTCGCTGTTGTCCAGGTTCGTCCACGTCGCAGTGATAATGGTAGATCCTGCCGTAGCAGCCGTCACCAGGCCGTCAGTCGCTGGGGTGCATGGTAATAGATCACCAGCGGTGCAAATTGATGCAACCAACGGAGTGTTGGATTTCCAGACAACCTGGTTGGTCACGTCATACTGCAGGCCGGAGTTCCCCTCGGTTGCCAGCGCAATCAACTGGTTCTGTTGAGCCGATGAGGTAGCCGAGACACTGGCTGGAATGATGGTCAGCTTCGAGACCTCTTCCGACGTTCCCGCTGTAACCGAGAAGGGCGCCGAAGCGATCACTTGCGAACCGTCCGGGTTCGACGAAACCGCCATAATGGCGGTCGTGCCCTGGCTCAGGCCCATGACCAACCCGACCGGAGTGGTGGGATTGAGGGTGGCGCAGGATGCGCCCGAGGCCACTGTGCCTCCCGGGCAACTGGTGCAGACTCCGGCGTTGGAAGTGCCCGGACAAGCGGAGATTGTGCAAGACAATGCGCTGAGGCCCGTGGGACAAACAGTGGTCACCGTGGCTACCGCGGGAGTGCTGGAACTCCAATTGGTTGTGATGGGGTAGGAAACGATGCCCTTGGTCACATCCTGCGTGATGGGAACGCTCGAGAAGGTTCCGATGTCAACCAGCTGACTGGTGAGACCGGGCGATGCCACCGATGGAGAGACGGGATAAATCGTGGTCGTAAGCAGAGGCTCAGAAGCCGCGGCCAAAACCGTGAGCGTCGTCGTCGCCGTCACCACGCCTGATCCGGAACTGGCCGGGTTCGTATACGTGACAGCGATGGTGGTTGTGCCGGCGCTGATCGCCGTGGCCTTGCCGGTGTTATCGACGGTGGCCACCAGCGGATTGGTAGAGGTCCAGAGAATGCCGGTCAGGGAGTTGACGTTGGTCTGAAGGCCGGTGCTTCCGTTGGTCCCGATGGCGATGAAGTTGACGGTGGCCGATCCGATCAGCGGCAGCGTCAGCGACGGAGCGCCGGGGAAGATGGAGAGTGTGGAGACCGGTTGCACCGCCCCTCCGGTCACTGTGAAGGTCGCGGAAGCGGTAGCGCCGCTCTTATCAGTGGTGTTGGTTGCGACGGCGGTAATGGCCGTGACGCCCTGGCCGGCGGCGACGACAAGCCCCGGAGTGGCTGATGGACAGCTAGCCGGGTTCGTGATCCCGGACGCAACCGAGTTGCAGACTGCAGCGACCGATGGATTGCTCGAATACCAGTCCACCGTATAGACGGATGAGCCGCTGGTAAAACCATTGGTCATATTCTGATTGCCCGGCGTCGAAGAGGAGGTCGCAAAGTTGCCGATGGCCAGGAATTGCGTGGGCAACTGGCCGGTTCCCGCAACGGCTTGGGAGTTGGGCAGGATCGACAGGGAGAGCAGCGGCTCCGGCGTGCCGATAGTGACGGTGATTGCCGCGCTGGCCGTGACCGAAGTCAGATCGGAGGCGTTGCCGTTGGCTTTGGAATTGTTGAAGGTCGCGGTGACGGCGACCGCGCCATTGGCGACTGCCGTAAAAACACTCGTACCGCCGACTTGGGTGACGATCTTGCCGTTGGCGTCGCTACTGGTCCATGTGGCTTGTCCGGTCAGGTCCACGGTAGAACCCGTGCCGGTGGTGCCGATGGCGATGAATTTAGCCTGCTGGCCCACGGAGGTCAGCATCTGCGAGGCCGGAACGATGGTCAGGGAGACGTAAGGCTCGGTAGTAGCGGGAACCGAGACGGTGTAAGCCGCGCTGCCGGTGACCACGCTGCCGTCGGGATTGGTGACGATGGCGGTGATGGCGGTCGCCCCGCTGGCGTTCGGTGTGGCGATGCCGCCTGTGGGAGAAGCAAAGCTGGCTACCAACTGATTGCTGGAACTCCACTTTGCCACGGGAATGACCACGGCCGGCGAACTTCCGGGAACGGTATAGGGCAAAGTGGTCAAATTGACGGTGGCGCCGGAACTGGTGGTTCCGATGGCGATGAAGTTGACGTTAGCGGTAGTGCCGGTGGCCAGCGATGTCTGGGCAGTGGGAACGACAGCCAACGAGACCAAAGGTTCTGAGACGGCTGCGGTTACCGACAAGACGGCGCTGCTCGACACCACCGTGTTGTCGGGGTTGTAGGCGATGGCGGTGATGGCGGTGACGCCGGCAGCCTTGGCTGTGATGATTCCGGTGTTTGGATCGATGGCGGCCACGGCTGGATCGCTGGAGGTCCATTGCGCCCATTGAATCGTCTGAGCCGGCGAGGTTCCGGGGATGGTATAGGTCTTGGGATCGGTCAGGTTCACCGTCGCGCCCAAACCGGTGGTGGCAATGGCGATGAAATTGGCGGTCTGATTACCTACCTGAACCGACTGCGCGGCTGGCGAGACGGCCAGCGAAACCAGCGGTTCGGAGACCGTGGGAACTGTCACAGTGTAGGCTGCGCTGCCGGTGACTACGGTCCCGTCGGGATTGGTGGCGATGGCCGTGATGGCGGTTGTGCCTCCGCTGAGCGGCGTAGCGATGCCGGTGGCTTTGATGCTGGCCACAGCCGGGTTGCTGGAAGTCCAGCTCACCGGATCGATTGTCTGCCCATTGACCGTTTGAACGGCGCTGGTCAGCAGTACTGTGCCTCCGGAGCCAGTGGTTCCAATAGCAATGAAGTTGACATTGGCGCTGGCGCCGGTCGTCAGCGAGGTCTGCGAGGCCGGTAGGACGGCCAGTGAAACCAGGGGCTCCGAGGATGAAGAACCACCCGTGACGTTTACGGTCGCGGTAGCGGTGACCACGCTGGTGTCGGGATTGGTCGCTATGGCCGTGATCACAGCCGCGCCCGGGCCAACCGCTGTGACCAGGCCGCCGGGATTGGTGATGGAAGCAATGGACGTGTTGCTGGAAGCCCATTTAACCGAACTTGTCAGGTTCTGCGTGCCCGGAGTCGGGGCGGTCGGCGAGAAGGTGCCGATCGCGATCAGCTGGCTGGTTTGACCCGCCAGGATCGATTGGGTGACTGGAGTGATGGCAATCGATTGCAGCGGCTCCGACGCCGAACCGGTAACCGTAAAGGTCGCCAAAGCTTCCACCACGCTCTTGTCGGGATTTGTATAGATGGCTGTAATCTGCGTAGTGCCCGGGCCCACCGCCATGGCCAGTCCGGTGTTGGCGCCAATCGTGGCAACCCCCACATTGCTGGAACTCCACGCGACCAGGGTTGTCATGTTGGTCGGAAGGCCCGTGGTTCCGCTGGTGCCGAGCGCGATGAACTGGCCGGTCTGACCGGGCAATGCAACCGAATCGGTGGTGGGAGTGATGGAAAGCGCCGTAATCGGCTCCGTGGAAGTGCTGGTGCAATTCGTGCATGCGCTCACGGTGAAGATGACATCATTGCTGACGATAGCCTCGCCGCCGAACCCTGACATGCTGGCAGAGATGGTCGTATTCCCTATCCACGCTATGCCGGTAGTCGGATTGAAGCCGGTAGCCGTGGCCACTCCTGAACTGTTGATGGTCGCCACCTGGGGGGCGCTGGAAGACCAGGTGACTTGATTGGTGATATTCTCGGTCTCCGCCGTGTGACCGGAGCGTGTATAGGAGCCGATGGCAGTGTATTGACTATAGCCCTGCGCAACACCCTGAGGGGCCAACGTCACCGTTACCGGAGCATTGGGAGTGATGGCGATGGAGGTCAGGGAAGGCGACACGCTGCAACTGGCGAGCGGAAGCAATAAGCTGGCGAGCACAAGCGCCCTGAGAGAAAAACGGTCAAGCATAGAAGACTCCTTGCTTTTCCTGATGATTTTACACCTGCCGCTCTACTCTTGGCCCGTAAAAAAGTTGCCCGGCATACGGAATCAAAAGAGTCAATAAGCGATCCCCCGGCGGCTCAGGCACTTTGCCCGCGCCAGGCCAGCGGCCTCGGCCTGCTTCTCGTCCCGCCGACGGTTGCACTTTGCCTCCTTCCACCGCCAGCGGCTACACTTCATCCAGCATGGCTATCGCGCGCGACAACACTCCCGAACCGGGGTCCCCGACGATAGATTCCCGTCGTCGGGGTGGGGAACGGCTGGTCAGCGCCTCGCGCGCCGACGAAGAACAGGGCTTTGAGCTCAAACTGCGCCCTCGCTGGCTGCGCGAGTTCATCGGCCAGTCCAAAGCCAAGGAGCAGTTAGCCATAGCCCTGGAAGCCGCCAAATCCCGCGGCGAGGCCCTCGACCACGTGCTCCTCTTTGGCCCTCCCGGCCTGGGCAAAACGACGCTGGCCACCATCATCGCCAACGAACTGGACGTAGGCTTCCAGCAGACCTCCGGCCCGGCCCTGCAAATCCAGGGCGACCTGACTGCCATCCTCACCAACCTGCGCGAGCGCCAAGTGCTCTTCCTCGACGAAATCCACCGCATGCAGCCGGTCCTGGAAGAAAAGCTCTACACCGCCCTCGAAGACTACAAGCTCGACATCATCATCGGCCAGGGCCCCGCCGCGCGCACTCACGTAATGGAAATCCGCCCCTTCACCTTCATCGGCGCCACTACGCGGCCCGGCCTGCTCTCTTCACCGCTGCGCTCGCGCTTCGGCATTCTGCTGCGCCTCGAGTTCTACACAGAGGAAGAGCTGCGTGTCATCGTTTCGCGCTCCGCCGAGGTGATGCAGATTCCCATCGACCAGGACGGCGCCGCCGAAATCGCCCTGCGCTCCCGCGGCACTCCGCGCATCGCCAACCGCCTGCTGCGCCGCGTCCGCGACTACGCCCAGGTCCGCGGCTCCGGCATTATCGACCGCCCTACCGCCAACGCCGCCCTCACCATGCTCGAAGTGGACGCCCACGGCTTCGACGAGATCGACCGCCGCCTGCTGCTGGCAATTATCCAGAAATACGACGGCGGGCCAGTCGGCCTCAGCACGCTGGCCGCAACCCTGGCCGAGGAGCAGGACGCGCTCGAAGAGGTCTACGAGCCCTTCCTCATTCAGATCGGGTTCCTCGACCGCACGCCGCGCGGCCGCGTAGCCACGCGCCTGGCTTATGAGCACTTTGGCCTGACGATGCCGGGGAGGCAGACGCCGCTGTTTTAATTGCTCTACAATATCGCTGTCTCGCTAACTCGCTGACTCGCTAGCTTCAAACTCATCCGGGAGGATAAGCCATGTCACTTACCGAATCCACCATGCTGGAACTGGGCATTACCGCCCCCGACTTCACACTTACCGATGTTGTTACCGGCAAGACCGTAAGCCGCGACGGCTTTCGCGGTCAAAAGGCCCTGCTGGTTATGTTCATCTGCGCGCACTGTCCCTATGTCAAGCACATTGAGAACGGACTGGCTGCGCTGGGCAAAGATTATGCCGGCCAACCTATCGGCATTGCCGCCATCAGCAGCAATGATGCCGTCACCCACCCCGCCGACTCGCCCGCCGGACTCAAGCGCCAGGCTGAATCCTTAGGCTTCGTCTTTCCCTACCTGTACGACGAGACGCAAGCCGTGGCGCGCGCCTACAAAGCCGCCTGCACGCCGGATTTCTTTCTCTTCGATGCCGGCTTCCGCCTGGTCTATCGCGGGCAATTCGACCGCAGCCGCCCCGGAAACGGCATCCCAGTCACCGGCGAAGACCTGCGCGCCGCCATCGACTTAGCGCTCGCCGGCAAACCCGTGCCCGCGGACCAGCGCCCCTCGATCGGCTGCAACATCAAGTGGAAGGCATAACGCGCCTGGCGGCGCCAGTTCATTGCTTGCAGCCTGTCTGAGTTACTTCTCCGCCTTCTGCTCGTGATACTCCATCTCGGTATTAATCGCCCAGATGTTGTCCTTGGCCGTTACGCCGTTGACGATGTTCTCGACAGCGGTCATCGCGGTCAGCATCGAATGGTCCTGATTATTGTACTTATGCATGCCGTTGCGGCCCACCAGAAACAGATTCTCAAAGCCGTCAAGATAGTTGCGAATCACATCGAAGCGGCCATAACTTCCGAAGTAAGCCGGATAAGTCTTCGGAACATGGACCACATGAAAGTCTTCCACATCCTCCGCCTTGAGAATGCCAATCCTGGCGATCTCAGCAACAGCGAACTTAGCCATATCCTCGTCGGATAACTTCCACAGCGGATCGGTGTCGTTGCAGAAGTATTCCAGGCCAATCCATACCTTGTCATTGCCGTTCACCAGCCAGGGGCTCCAGTTATTGAAGATCTGCAGCCGGCCGACCACCACGTCCGGCTCCTGAATATAGATCCAGTTATCCTTGAGCGGCGAGCCGTCCTTCTCCGTCACGGCGAGCTTGCCGGCGAGCAAGCCGACGGTAATGAAGTCGCGATACATGAGGCCTTCGCTCACTTCCGTTACCTCGGCGGGAACCGGCGTGGAGACAGCGCGAACCAGATCGCGAACCGGCATGGTCGAAAAAAAGTAATCGCCCGCATAAGTGACGCGCTCTCCTGCGTCGTTCAATCCTTCGACCGAAACTACCTTCTTCCCTTCCATGTGAATGCGGTCGACATGGATGCCGAAATGAATCTCTCCGCCGCCCTTCTTCACCAGTTCGGCCGTATGTTCCCAAAGCTGGCCGGGGCCTAACTTGGGATAAAGAAACTTCTCGATCAGCGAGGTCTCGGTTGTCTTCTGGGCGATGTGGCCGGAGTTCTTTGGGCCAAAGGTCTTCTTGAGGAAATGCGTCACCACGCCCTTCAGCGAAAGCCCCTTGATGCGTTGCGCTCCCCATTCGGCGCTGATCTCGCGGCAGGGTACGCCCCAAACCTTTTCCGTGTAGGATTTGAAAAAAGTAAGATAAAGCTGCTTGCCAAAGCGATTGATAATGAAATCCTCGAGGGATTTCTCTTCGCGTTGAGGAAGCAATGCCGAACGCATATAACTCATGCCGCAACGAACGGTGCGGACCAGTCCCATGTTCCTGAAGGTCGCCGCAGTCAGGCTGATGGGATAGTCGAAGAAGCGGCGCAGGAAATAGATGCGGCTCTTGCGCTGGCGGACCAGCATGACCAGGTCTTCTGTTTGAGGATCTGGAGCTGCAGTGGCCACGGGGACTTCGCGCTGCTGCCCCTGGTAACGTAACTCCCCCTCCGCCCCACCGCAGGTGGCCTCGACAGGCATCAGGTCGAGCCACCAGCGCATGACGCGGTCCGACTTGGAGAAGAAGCGATGGCCGCCTATATCCATGCGGTTGCCCTTGTAGCGAATGGTCCGCGAGATACCGCCAATTTCCTGGCTGGCCTCAAGCAGAATGGGCTGGATGCCGGAGCGCCTCTGTAACTCGAGCGCCGCGGTAAGTCCCGCCGGGCCTGCTCCGATAATGATCGCCGTGCCTTGCTTCATGCGCCACTCCAATTACTTATAGCCGGATAACATGGCGCAACCGTGAATATACAATCGCGCCGCCAGTTGGTTAATTCGCAAATGTGCGGATGCTATAGCAGCCTCACCCCTGCAAACCGGGAGGCGTCCAGGTCGAAAGTGACCGTTTCATTGCAGCCGGCAGAGTGTCCCAACCGTTCGATGAGGCAATCGGCAAAATCGGCTTTGAATTGGGAAAAGCGGTACAGTGCAAGAGTCACTGTCTTATAGTCTTCAATCACCAGTTCAGGGTATTCGAGCAATTGCTCCATGCATTGGATGAGTTGCGCCTTGCTGAGGCGATATTGGCTGCGTAGAACCCAAGCAAGTTCGATCAAAGCGATCAGGGAAACATATCCCGGCGATTCAGGCGTAAGGGCTTGAAGGAATTCTTTGACCTTTCTATACTGTTCCGGGTCATCCTCAATGAAGATACGTACGAGTATGTTGGTGTCGAGTCCCGTCATCGCGCGCAGTTCAATCCTCGAAGGTGATCAGCCCTGCCCAGCCTTTGGCAATCGTCTCATTCATCTTTTCGATTGTGACCGGCTTGCCCGTCCAACGAATACAACCCAGCATATCCATGATCGTTCCGGTCTTTGGTTTGAAGACGAACTCTGCTTTCGGCTCAGCAGCATCGTCCTTCGGCTTGAGGACATATTCGCCCTTCACGCCTTTGATGAAGCGCACCCGGTCGCCAGGCTTGATGCCCAGTTTCTTGCGGACTTCGAGCGGAATCGTAATCTGCCCTTTGGAAGTCACTGCGGCGGTAGACATAGGGGCTCCTCTGGAGCCATTATAGCCCGATTCCTCACGCCCAGAAAGGAAGATGTCAGTTGCCGCTGGCGCTGGCCGGGGCCATTTGCAGCGGTTCGGTGAGAGTGAAGATCAAGACGGTGCCCTGCTCAAGCGTAGCCTGAGGATGGCTGATGAGCAAGTGAGCCGTCACCACGCCAGCTCCGATAAGGCCGCCGGTCATGGCGCCCACGGGGCCGCCGACAATTGCGCCGGTGGTTGCGCCCGCACCTACGGCTCCGCCATACTCGATACCGTCGCGCTTGAGGCGCGAGCCGGGCAGGATTTTGCCTTCGCTCCCGACTTTGGATTTGGCGCCGGGGGTTGCGGTGATCTCGGCGTGCAGTTGGTAGCGCGTGCCGTCGGCGAGAATCACAGCTTCCGGCCGTAGAAGCATCGAGCCGTGACCGCCTGGATGGCCGCTGGAGACCTCGGCAAGCCGCCCGTCAATCTCCGCACCCGCGGGAATCAGCACCTGGCCGCCCTGCAAGACATCCGAGGCCACACGGCAGCGGAAGGCTTCATCCTTCTCGCTGGCGGTAGTGGAGAGTTGATCGAGCAGCACAACGCGAATGGTGGCGCCTTCCGGGAGTTCGCCGGGACGCAGCGGATGCGGGTGCACAATGTCGCCATCCGGGTCGGCATCGTAGTCGCGCTGCGTCAGTACCGGCCGCGACGGCGCGGGAGCGCCCTGCGCAACTGCAACAACTCCACTGTCCGCGGCGGGTGCGTTCACGACGGGATCGGGCGGGGCCGGCGTCTGCGCCACATCCGGGGCAGGTGTTGCGGCCGGCGCGGCGGCAGGCTGCATTGGCTGTCCGGCCGGTGGCTTGGCATGGGGTGTTCTGACGGTCACGATAGTGTTGTCCGGGGGAGGCGTCGAGGTCCCCTCGTAGGGGCTGGATTGGCTTGTCTCCTGCGCTCCCAGAGCGGCAGCAGCCATCAGCAGCAAAACGCACACATGAATTGACCGGTTCATCCAAGTCTCCTTTATGCGGGGCGAGAGCAAAAAACTCTCTGTGAGTTCAAACCCCGCCTGGCGGTTGGAGTTGCACACAATCTTTTGTCCGTGCGATCGCCGCACACAGACATACCCAATTTAAGGCTAGCGCGGATCGGCTTCCGGTGGCCTGACGAACAGCCGAAACGTGCCTTGGACGGCACGAATCAATATAGGCAACCTGCTTTGGCGCTTTTCCCATGCTGGCAACGATTTGCCCCATTGAACGGCATTTCATCGTGCTCCTCAGCCCAATTTGCTAGAATCCTTGCGGGACATCAATTCCTTTGGGAATTTGGACGGAGAGGAATCACGAAGGTGCATGAGCTTCTGAGCACGATTCAAAGCGCCGCCGGAGAAGCTCTTGCCGTGGATCGCCGTCCGCAACTGAATAACCGGCTGCAACACCGCATTGCGAGGACCGATATGACTGAGATTGTTGCCATACGCGCCCGCGAGGTTCTGGACTCGCGCGGTAATCCTACCGTGGAAGCTGACGTCATTTTGGAAAGCGGCGCGCTGGGCCGCGCCATCGTACCCTCGGGCGCGTCCACCGGCGAGCATGAGGCCGTGGAACTGCGCGACGGCGACAAGAGCCACTATATGGGCAAGGGCGTGCTGCAAGCCGTGGAAAACGTGGAAAGCGTGATTGCGCCCGAGCTGGAGGGCATGGACGCCTCTAATCAGCGGCTGCTCGACCAGACGATGATCGGGTTGGACGGCACGCCGAACAAATCCAAGCTGGGCGCCAACGCGATTCTAGCCGTCTCCATGGCCGCCGCGCGCGCTGTGGCGCAGACGCTGGAGATTCCGCTCTATCGCTATCTGGGCGGCGTGAATGCCAGCATCCTGCCCACGCCGATGCTGAATGTGCTGAACGGCGGGGCGCACGCCGACAGCAACGTGGACTTCCAGGAGTTCATGATCATGCCGGTAGGCGCGGAGCGCTTCAGCGAGGCGCTGCGCTGGGCCGCCGAGACCTTCCACACTCTCAAGGGCGTGCTCAAGAAGAAGGGTTACAACACCGCCGTGGGCGATGAGGGCGGTTTTGCCCCTTCGCTGAAGTCCAACAGCGAAGCGATTGAACTGATCCTTGAAGCTATTGAGGCGGCCGGCTACAAGCCGGGCGAGCAGATCGCCATCGCGCTCGATCCGGCCTCCAGCGAGTTCTACGACAAGGAAAAGAATCGCTACATCTTCAAGAAGAGCGACAAGCGTGAGCTGACCAGCGAAGAGATGGTGGACTTCTACGACAACTGGACCCGCCAGTATCCCATCGTCTCGCTCGAAGATGGCCTGGCCGAGGACGACTGGGCAGGCTGGAAGATTCTCACCGACAAGCTGGGCAGCCGCATTCAGTTAGTCGGCGACGATATCTTCGTCACCAACATCAAGCGGTTGCAGCGCGGCATCGAAGAGGGCGTGGGCAACTCGATTCTCATCAAGCTCAACCAGATCGGCACCATCACCGAGACGCTGGAGGCCATCGACCTGGGACGCCGCTACGGCTACACCTCGGTGATCTCGCACCGCTCGGGCGAAACCGAGGACACCTTCATCGCGGACCTCGCCGTCGCCACCGGCGTGGGCCAGATCAAGACCGGATCGGTGAGCCGCACCGACCGAATCGCCAAGTATAACCAGTTGCTGCGCATCGAAGAAGAACTCGGCGGCGGCGCGGTCTTCCTTGGACTGGAAAGCCTCAACTACAACGACTAGCCACCTGCGGTGGGGCAGACCACCTGCGGTGGGGCAGACGCTCGCTGTTCGCTCGCACAGGCATTGTGGTATCCCAGGTCCCAAAGGCGGGACCTGGGGCATCCGCCGCCTGCTATTACAGGAGGTCGAGGGCCGTCAAGATGCCAAGAAGTCCCGCTCCCTCCGGGGATTTCACAAGCAGGATTGGATATTTCTTCAACGATACCAAAGCTTTTTCGAGCTGCGTATCCGCCTGGACCAGCAGGCACTCGGCATCTAATAAATAGACAGATTTCAAGGAGTCCCAGGCCTGTTCAAGCGTCGATGCTAGACGTTCTTTGCGTTTCTTCCCAGTCCTCTCCGATCCCAAGTATGCGGCGACTGCTGCATCTGACAGGACGTGCCATTTTCCACTTCTATCGAGGACAGGCATATATGAATAGGAGTTCGCTAGCATCTGTTGTCGAACGAAGCTGACTAGCTGCCAATACTCTGCGTAGTCCGGGTTCGGAACCATGAAGTCCTTAACAATAAGATTCATATCGATTCTCAACGCCTCCTCCAAAATGATCGCTAGCTTGATCGCATTTCTTGTAAGGTGCCGGGCAAAGGCACCTTGGTGCACAGCGTCGTTTCGAGCCGAAGCCACTAATTCGTAGACTGTTCCAAATGGCGTCAAGAGGCTCTTCGCTCTGTCAAACCCCCACGGGGGTGCCGAATCTGACTTTAATGCGAGGGGTTTGAATTCCTTCTTGTAGTCTGAGAGACCGCCGTGATCGCCATGATCGCCTATCCGCTCCTTCGAGAGGTAGCTTCCGAGTCGTTCTACGACATGGATAATCTCGTAGAATGCCTCGGCATTGGCTAAGGCTGATAAGCGCGCGGAACGTAGTTCATTCGCGAAGAACGTTGCGGACTGTGAGTCTATATCTGGCATTTGGGGCCGTGCTCAATAGTGTACGCCGCTGCCACCCCGCCAGGTCAAGTTACGCACAGGTCCGATTATCATTCCATCCCCGTTGGCCGCGTGCCCCATCCTTTGCGTCTTCTGCGAGGGATACGAGCGGGAAGCCAACATCAATCTCCAGAATGGCGCACACACAGCGCGCGATCGGCGCCGCTGCCGCCGAAAGGGAGGGAGAGCCGCACCGGCACAGTACTGACGAAGAAGAAGCCCCACGCCTCCCCAGAAGCATTGCCCTGTGAACTGCTCCAATGCCAACCCGACAATTGCAGGTTCCCCTTCACGTGCTCAGGCGCTTTGTCTAAAGTATCCGGAACGTTAGCATTTGCGTCGTGGATGCCCTGCAACTCGTCGATGGAGGGCAGGCGCCAGCCAGAGTGACCTGCGAGTTTCAGGTTCCGACAGTAATCCATCGCCTGCTGCCAGTTCACATTGCTTCCGTTGTCTTTCTTTGTCCACATCAGGCCGGTTGCCGGATCAGTCCATACCACGTCTGCTGCTTCCCTTGCCGCTGGCTGCGCGGGCGCGGGCCCAGTAGGCTCGTTTAATGAATTCGATCTCGACAGAGCAAAAAACAGTGCAAAAACAAGAAGCCAGACAAGAATAATCGACACTATCGCTTTTACCCAGCGTATTCCAGAACGGTTCTCTGACTTGGTACTGTATTCGCCGGATGCTTGAGACGCATTCGAAGCCTTGACTTCTCTTATCGTCTTCACATACAAGCCGGGCGCAGCATAGCGCATAGAATCGAGCAGCCCGACCAGATCGGCAATGTCTTTGGGGCGGTCTTCGCGGTCTTTGGCTAGCAGGCGGAGGACGAGCGCATCGAGGCCCTTCCAGTTGGCCAGATCGGGGCGGAGAGCGCTGGGCGGCGGGGGAGGGGTGGTTTGGTGCTGGCGCGACCAGCCTTCGTAGCTTTCGGAGTGGAAGGGCGTCTGACCGGTGAGCATCTCGTAGAGGAGGCCACCGAGAGCGTAGAGGTCTGTCCGGCCGTCCAACTCGGCGGCGGGGGTTCCGCGCCACTGCTCGGGGGCGGCGTAGGTCATGGTCAGCAGCGTGCCGCCGGTGCGGGTGAAGACATCACTGGACTCCTTGGTGGCCACGATGCCGAAGTCGGCGATCTTGGGAACCCATGCGCCGCCCTCCCGCGCCATGAGAATGTTCTCCGGCTTGATGTCGCGGTGGACCATGCCCTTGGCGTGGGCAGCGCCGAGGCCTTCGGCGATGCCGCGCGTGATGGAGAGAGCTAGTTCTACCGGTAAAGCTCCGAAAGGCAACAGCAGGTCCTTCGACTCCGCTGCGCTCCGCTCAGGATGACAGTCATTATTGAGATATTGAGAGGAGTCGCGGAGAAATCTCCGCAGGTCCGGACCGTCTACAAACTCCATGGGAAAGAAGAGCGAGTCATCTTCTGCCGGTTCCAGATCCCCGCAATCCACCACATTGTTGTGGCGCAACTGGCGCAGCGTTCGCACTTCACGCCTGAACCGGCCGGTAAAAGCCTCATCCTGGCTCAACTCGGCGGAGAGAAACTTCAGCGCGCGCGGCTCCTCCATGAAGATGTGCTGGGCAAGGTAAACAGCCCCCATCCCGCCCTGTCCCAGCTTGCGGACAATGCGATATGTCTTGTGGATCAACATACCCGGTTTGAGATCACGGATTTCATTCAGAAGAACGCCATGAGTGGGACAGGTGGCGTGGCTGTCGGGATAGCCGGTATCGCACTGCGGGCATTGCTTCATGCGTTCGTTCTTCTCTTTCAGAAGATTTCGTGGCGCATTCATTCTTCCACTCCAAGCCGGGGAGTGCAATGGCGTCTGTTTTATTGAGGGAACTTGTGAATCTATTCTCTATTGCCTAAGGAGCCGTTTCGATGGGCGTGGCCTCGACACTTTTCCAGCTTCTATTTATTTATGCAAGAGCCAATCAACGAAGGGAATTATCGCCGGTATCCATCAGAATCAAGTTGAAAACGTGGCCGGTATTCGGAAGTTCTATTGATCCGGCCCATAAAATGTGTGATGGCGCCCCACCCCTGCGCCGGAACAAAGGCGCAAGGATGGGGCACCCGGCTTTCTACTCTGTGAAGCTCAAGTTGGCCGGATGTGTGGCCAGCTTAGGCCGTTGCGGCGGCTCCGGGCTTGTAACCGGTGTCTCTTTCCCTACCACTTCGAAATGAAAGTCGTTCATCCAAACTTCGCCTTCTCCGGATAAAAGGACTCCAAACGAGATCGTTGTTGCGTCGGCTGGCACGTCAAGAACCACATCGTATGCCTTCCACGACTGCGTTCCCTTGATTGCCCGATTCTGCATATTGTCGAAAGCGACCATCGTATTGTCCTTATCGACCCTCATCCAGACTCCCGCCCAGTCGCCGACATCCTGCGAGCTGACCCACGCGCGCAGCCGGACCCGCTTTCCGGTGTAATCAGTGGCGCTGACTGTCTGCATCAGAGTCCCAAATCCATCGCTGACCGGCGTGGCCGATTTGAGAAAGGCGCTCGGATGCCCATTCTGGATCATTGCTCTGTCAACACCCGTTTGGTAACTCGCCGGCTTGCTGCCGGCCATGAACCACCCTGACGGGGCGTTGTCCTTCTGAATCGCCGTCTGGGCATTCACAGGCTTCAGACCAAGGTCGGCGCTCAATACACAAGTCCCCAGCATGAGGAATGACCCTAATGCAAGTGAAACGACTACGCGAAGACGAGTGTGCTTCGATGTGTTTTCAAGTAGATTCATGATTCGTTTCTCCAGAATTTCTCCCTCGAAGATTCCAAGGGCACAACCAGGTTGAGGGACGACGGCGGCAGAGAGCATCTTCTGCGTGAGCCGTAAAAGTGTGCGAGCGTAGACGTGACGGCCAGAGATAGCTTCCGCTGCCATGTCGTCGCATGCCAACTCCCGCATCTCCTGTATTCTGCGCCGTATCCAGTGGAAGGCGGGATGGTAGAAAAGCAGCACCCCAATCAGTTCAATGAACATGTTGCTGAGAAAGTCTCTCCGGCTCACATGCGCCAATTCATGACAAAAGACGGCGGCCATTTCATTCGCTTGCTCATCGTGCAACTCCACAGGAAGCAACACAATGGGACTGGGCCAACTCACAGTCGCCGGGGCAGCTAGCTTGCTTGAAGACAGCAGCTTAATTCGCGCTTTGCCAAACAAGGTCAGGCATGATTCCCAAGTCTCCCGCACTTCCCGTGTCAGGCGTGCCGTCTCGGCCGAGCGCAACAGAATCCGCGTTTGCCGCAGGCCCCATGCCAATCGACAGAGTGCAAAGAGAACCGAGATCAGATAAAGCCACAGGACACCACTCGCGATCACGCCGGGAAAATCGGAGATTCTCAGCGCCTTCGTCACAGGGCCCCCCGATTGCCTTTCGTAAAAGGACAGGTGCAGCACTTTCACCGGCGTAGTGGCTTGTTGGACGGTCGATCCTGAATTGGTTATGTGAAACGGCAAATGCAGAAATGGCAATGCGGGCACGGTGAGCGCAAGCAGCAGGCAGCCCAACCAGACACGGTAAAGGATCTTTCCCGGCACACGTCCAAGCAGTCTTACGGTGACTTCAGCGGCCAAAACCAGCAGTGGCAATTGCCACAGCGCGTTGATTGCGTACGCCACGACAAGCCTACTTACGGTCTGCATTTGGTTCTCCTTCCACAGTGGCCAACTTTTCAGCCAATTCAGCCAGTTTGGCCGCATCGATCTGCTTGGTTCGAAACATATTCATGACGAGACTTTCCACGGAACCGTCAAACATGCGATTCAACAAATCGCGAACCGCACTTCCCATTGCCAACTCGCGATTTTGCAATGGCCTGTATTCGTATGCCCGCCCTGCGAGCGACCGTGCGACATGGCCTTTTCGCTGGAGCACGTTCAACATGGTTTGGACTGTCGTGTAGGCGAGGTCGTCGGGAAGCCTTTGTTGAACCGCTTGGACAGTCAAGGGACCGGCAGCCCACAGAACCTGCATGATCCTAAGCTCTAACGGAGTCAGTTGCTTCTTCAATTTGAGTTGTTCCGGCATGCCATCTCCTAAACAATTAGGACTATAGGTCGAATTGGATTATTTGTCAACTAAAGTTTTAGGACTTCTGGAAAGATCTTTACTCCGCGATTGCCGATCAGCTCAATCCGGGATCGCTGGCAATAACGGGGTTGAAAGAGCCCGATATGCTGAATTCAGGCAAATTCACCATACCGCGATCTCGGACGACTGACCTTTGTTCTGCTTACTCTCTGCCCTTTCTGCGGACTTCGATGGTGAGGCGCTTGATCTTCTGGTTGAGGGTGGAGGCGTTGGGCCAGTAGCGCATATGGGAGATGATCGGCGCGACGAGGTGGCGTTCCGGGCGGTGTGGCGGGAGCGCCGTGATACGGCGGCCGAACTCTGGCTTCGGCCGCCATGGAAGCTGAGTCATTATCTGGAGAGGTGGATCAAGGCAGAGATAAGGCCTCCTGTTTCACAACTCTCCGCCGCTGGCTAACCTGGGCCAATCAAATACCAGCTCCCGCCGGCAGCGAAGAGGTGGGGATGGTGACCGAGCCCATGCGGCCGGAGTTTTCGTCTACGACGAGAATGCGCAGCGAATTGCTGGACGGCTTCAACTGCACCGTGCGCTCGATGGGTAGACCGCTGGCGAGCAAGCTCTTCAACGTGGAGTCTTTTAATTGCAGCTTCAGTGTCTGTCCCTCCACTTGCGCATGAAGCTGGGTATCGTCGCGCTGGACAAAGAAGATGTCCAGCTTGCCGGTCCAGCGGCCGGAGCTCTCCTCCAGGGTCAGGTCGCGGGCATCAATCTTGACCTTCACGCGGAGGCCGGCGTCCAGGGCGGCTGGCTGGGCGGTAACCACTACCTGGTTTGCATCGGCTGGTAGCCAGATGGCCTGCCGGAAACGCTCCTTGAGCGTAGCCGGCTCTTTGGCGTAAAGGTAGCCGGTGCGGTAATGCAGGGCAACGTCGCGCTGCTTGCCGCTGAGCTTGACGGTGATGGTGTGGAACTGGCCGTCAGCCGGTCCCTGAGGAGAAAAGCTCAGCAGATAAGCGGCATGGCCGTCCTGGACTACATTGTTCAGCTCGGTAGCGATGCCGCCAGAGCGCCGGAAGATGCGTCCACCGGTCGCGTCGGCCAGGTGCCGGAAAGGCCCCTGAATGGCATGCGTATCCTGTTGCATTGCAGAGGTGAGACGGCCTGGGCCGAATTCGCGGCTCTGATCGATGTTGATTGTTTCGCCGGAGGAAATCTCCGGGCCCAAAATTAATAGCTGCATGATTATCGGTGTGGTTACAGCCAATTCGACATTGCGGGTGCCGATACCAGCATCGATTACAGCGGCTTCCAGTTGCGAGGCGTCGAGCGGATAGACGCTGACGTGGGCGTCGTTCATGGCCTCCTGCGCGCGCAGGCTGACGGGCTCAATGTACTTGTCGCTCTTTCCGATGCTCACCGACTTGTCGCTCCAGTCTGCCAGCACATTGTCGCTGGCGATCCAGACCAGATTCTTGTGACCGGGAAGAGTGGCCAGGTGCCGTGCCACCCCGACGAGAATCAACATAGCCATGCGGCCGGGATTACTGTCCCAATCGCGCAGTTCCGGATCAAGGGTCAGGTAATGGTCCAATGGATCGTTGCTGAAATGGCCGTTGACATAGAGCAGATCCTCGATGCTATGAACTTCCTCAAAGTGCTGCCGGTTGCGCTGCTCTTCGTCCTGCGCGAGGGAAAGATCCTGTGCGCTGGGCATCCACTGGCGCAGTTTGTCTGCCAGCGAGGCGTGATCGGTCGATTCCTCTGCCAGAATCTGGAAGCTGTGGGATTTCATCACGTAGATCCCCACGCGCTCGTTCGCAGGAAGAGCCTTCAGGAATCTGAGCGCCTCTCCACGGGCGAATGTGAGATCGCTAAATGCCATGTTGCTTGGGTCCAGCAGGAGGATGGTGGCGCTGCTCTCCGGCCTTCCCTCGTCCTTCTTAGCGTCGTTGGGGCCGCGATTGGAGAATTCGGGCTGGGCGGGCGCGGCAGCGGACGGGCCGTGAGCAGTCCCGGAGGCCTCCTCCGCTGGCGAGAAGAATCGCAGTTGCTGCTTTTGCCCGTTGTCGTACACCTCAAAGTCTTCCGGTTTCAAATCTTTGATCGGCTGACCCTTCTTGTCATAGGCAACAACGCCGACATCCACCAACCGCGAAGCAGTCTTGAGCGTGAAGCCGGGGGGCTGGGGCAGTTCGGGATTGGCGGGAGAGTCCGGAAGGCCACTACTCTCCGCCATGTTGATTTCCTGCTCTGGTACTGAAGTCGCAGCAGGGGCGGCTGCGGTTTCAGGAAGCGAAGGGTTTATCGGGGCAGCCGCTGTGGATGGGGCCGGCGTGGAGTTTTCCGCCGCCGCTATCTCCGCGGGCTTAGCGGCTGCGGGAGCCGGTTGGGTGATTTCTGTGTTGGCAGGCTTGGCCGGCGCAGGTCCGGAAGCGAGTTCCGCGTCATTGCCGGTCATTACGCGTGCTTCAGTGCGGAAGATATGGTATCCGCCATAAGTCACATCGTTCAAAAACTGCCGCGGAGCCCCCAGAACGAGAGTCGAACTCGGGGGTTGTGAAGTGTCCATGGAAACGACCATCCCTTGTCCTGCCTTGATGGTGTTGTTAGGAGGCAAACCCTTCACGAAACTTGTGGTTTGCGCAACGGAAAGGGAGATGCTCCTCTCCGGGCAGATATAGACCTTGCCGCCAATCTCCACCGGGGCGTAATCGACCAAGATACCCGCCCTGGAGACCGGGTCACCTGCCTTCAGTTCCGCTTCCAGAGTCAGGCGAAGGATGTTTCCCGTTGCCGGATCGACGGTGATCTGCCCGTGGTAGCCTGCCATCTGGTGAAAGGGTTGCATTCGCTTGCCGCCGGGGTCAGGAACGCAGCAGTAATCCACCTCGTAATGCGATTTTTTCTGAGGCACATCATAGTTGAAGACCGCCACGCGCCCGGCAGCGCCCTGCTCCCAGTGGCCCCAGACCAGCTTGTTCTGGGCAGCATCTAACAGCGCAAGCGACAGAATGGCTCCAAACTCGCCCCGGGCCTTCAATCCCTGCTCCGCAAGGTCGGCCTTCTTCCCGTCTGCCGGCTCTTCCTCCACGACCTCCCTCCCGTCGCTGTAGTGCACCGTAGCTCTCGACCTTCCGAGAAGATGGAGCGGCTGGCGGGTGGTGGAAAATTGCATCGTTCCGGTGAACTCCTGCGGGGAATCCTGAAAGTAGGCTGCCTCCTGGGTCGCAAAGATATTCGGCAACAGTGGCAGGGTTTTGCTTATATAGCGAACCACCAGGCTCATAATCTGGCGTTGCGCGGCAAAATCCGGTGCTGCGGTTGCGGGAATCTCGGCCGCCGGGGGATCGAGAAACTGCGATTCATCCGAAAGCGCAAGCAGCGCTTCTTGAGATTTTTCGGCGGGCAGGCTGGCCCTCCATTGCGAGAGCCGGGTGGAACTCAGCCGTTCGGTCAGTTCCAGATCGGATAGATTTCGTGCCACCTCAGCGTCCGGCTTTCCTTTGGAGGCATTCAACATTGCTTCCAACTGCGCCACCGTCACGCGCTTGGCCGCATAGGCAGGCAGCGCTATTGCAGCCAAAACGATACAAAGAATCAACTTACGCATCATGAGCTTCCTCCATTTGAGCGAAGAATTTCAGGCCAAAGACCCACCCTTGGCCGAACTGCGCAATAGCCTGAGTGCCGTCATCTTGATTGGAGCAAAGAAAAGAAGAAAACTCGCTTTGAACGAAGCTGAAGCGGAGCTGATGCTCCTTTTTGGGGAATGGCAGGGACCTGCGAATCTCGATCAATGGGTTCCCAACGCCGCGCTTACACCGAGCAGAATTGATCTTCCCTGCCGGTACAATAAAGCGTCTTCCAAAAATCAGCTGTTGTCAATCCCAAACTTGCGCGGCCGGCCAACTAACCGTTAATTCTTCGGCGTCTGCCTAGCAGTTCTCAACTTTAGCTGATTATTGTGGGCTGATCTCTTCGTCGGGGTATAGTGCGCCCGATGCATAAGACAGCGAAAGACCTGGGCCCCGCCGCGTGAGCGAACCGATCTTCCCTAGCTTTACTCACGTCCCTTTTTGTGGATCTCGATGGTGAGGCGCTTGATCTTCTGGTTGAGGGTGGAGAGCGGGATATGGAACTGCTCGGCGGCTTCGGTCTGGTTGCCGTTGCAGCGCTCCAGCTTTTCGATGATGATGCGGCGCTCGATGTCTTCGAGGATGTCGAAGAGCGAGGCGTTGGGGTTGTGCTGCAGCATGGCGTCCTGGAAGCTGCGCCCGGTGATGTGGCCGGGGAGCAGGTCGGAGCTGATGACCGGCCCCGAGGAGAGCACGACGCCGCGCTCGATGCAGTTCTCCAGTTCGCGGACGTTGCCGGGCCACTCGTAATCGACCAGGGCGCGCATCGCGTCGGCGGAGAGCTTGCGCGGGGCGAGGCCGTTCTCGTTGGCGTAGAAGTCGAGAAAGTGCTGCGCCAGCAGGGGAATGTCTTCGCGGCGGGCGCGCAGCGGAGGCAGGTCCACGGTGATGACGTTGAGGCGGTAGAAGAGGTCCTCGCGGAAGCTGCCGTTGCGCACGGCCTCGCGGAGATCGATGTTGGTGGCGGCAATGATGCGCACGTCCACCTGAATCTCCGAGACACCGCCCAGGTGCATGAAGCGGCGGTCCTGCAGGACGCGCAGGATTTTGGCCTGGGTGTCCATGCCCATAGTGACGATCTCATCCAGGAAGAGCGTGCCGCCGTTGGCGACTTCGAAGAGGCCTTTTTTGGCTGCGACGGCCGAGGTGAATGCGCCCTTGACGTGGCCGAAGAGCGTGGATTCGAGCAGCTCAGAGGGCATGGCGCCGGTGTTGATGGGGACGAAGGGTTTGTCCTTGCGCGGCGAGTTGGCGTGGATCGCTTTTGCGATGAGTTCCTTGCCGGTGCCGCTTTCGCCCTGAATCAGAATCGTGGAGCGGCTCGGCGCGACCTGGGCGACCAGGTCGAAGACCTTGAGCATGATCTCGCTCTTGCCGACGATGTTGGAGAAGTTGTAGCGCTGCTTGAGAGTGCGCTTGAGCTGGAGGTTCTCCTCCTCGGCGCGATGGCGGGCGACGGCGGAGCGAATGTCGGCCAGCAGCTTTTCATTGTCCCAGGGCTTCTGGACGAAGTTTTCCGCGCCGGCGCGGACCGCGT
The DNA here is from genome assembly GCA_964595845.1 of uncultured Occallatibacter sp. Taxonomy (GTDB): domain Bacteria; phylum Acidobacteriota; class Terriglobia; order Terriglobales; family Acidobacteriaceae; genus Telmatobacter. Next base: position 35,857 of record CAZQRX010000008.1, read on the forward strand.
CCACAACATTGTCAACGGTGCCGTAGGCGGTAATCATGATGACCGGCAGATCGGGATGGCGTTCCTTGATCAGCGGAAGCAGTTCGAGGCCGCTCTGGCCGGGCAGGGCCAGGTCCAGAAGCAGCAGGTCAAAACTCTCCTGATCGAGAATTCGCAACCCCTCTTCGCCGTCGGCAGCCGTGGTGACGGCATAGCCCTCCAGGGTAAGCAGCACTTCGAGCGACTCGCGAATAGCGATTTCGTCGTCGATGACCAGGATACGAGCCAGGCCGCTGGCGAGAGCGAAGTCGCCGGAGGCGCTGGTTGCGGACGGATTCAGGGGCAGTTCAACCTCAGGCATGTACGGAATTCCTCAGCAAGGGAAACTCTAGATGAAAGGTTGTGCCGGCGCCGAGGGCGCTTTCGACGTGAATCTTGCCGGCGTGCTCCTGGATGATGCCGTAGGAGACGGAAAGTCCCAGGCCGGTGCCGCGACGGTCGCCGGGTTTGGCGGTGGTCTTGGTGGTGAAAAACGGATCGTAAATGCGCTTGAGGTTCTCCGGTTCAATGCCGCTGCCGGAATCGGAGACCAACGCGGCGACATAGTGTTCGTGGGCGGTGGGCATCACGATTTGAGTGGCCACGCGCAGATGGCCGCCGCCGGGCATGGCTTCCTTGGCGTTCAAGAGCAGATTGAGAAAGACCTGCTGCAGCTTGCCGGCGTTGCCGAAGATGGCAGGCAGTTGCTCGGTGAGCTGGAGATCGACGATGACCTGCGCGGTCTTGAACTGGTGCTCGAGCAGGGAGAGTGTGTCGCGGATGACCTGGTTCAGGTCGGTATCGCGGAACTCGGTGGTCGAGGTGCGGGAAAAATTCAGCAGGCCGTTGGCGATCTCGGCGGCGCGGAAGCTCTGCTGGGTGATCTTGTCGAGGACCGGACCGAGGCGGACGTCGCCCTTGAGCTGCTTGGAGAGCATCTGCGCGTACGAGGAGATGACGGCCAGCGGGGTGTTGATCTCATGAGCCACGCCGGCGGCCAGCAGGCCAATCGAGCTGAGCTTGTCGGCTTGCGCCAGTTGGGTTTCCAGCGAGACGCGCTCGGTGATGTCATCGACCAGGATGATGCGGCCTACGGAGACGAAATCACGCGAGAGCAGGGGAGCGATGGCGATGTTGGCGGTGCGCTGCTCGCCGGCGCGGGTGGTGAGGCGGAACTTGTAGAGGTGATGAACGCCGGATTCGTTGCGGAAGCTGTCCACAGCCTCGACAAACTCCAGGGGGAAGACGGCGGAAAGCGCCTGTCCGATGGCCTCGGCGCGGCTGAGGGCGTACATGGCCTCCATCTGCGCGTTCCAGCTTTCGATGCAGTCGTTAAGATCGACGGCCAGAATGCCTACATTGATGGATTCGACGATGTTTTCGTTGAACTCTTTGAGGCGTTCGAATTCGCCGATCTTGGTTTCCAGTCGGGCGTAAAGGCTGGCGTTCTGGAGAGCGATGCCGATGTAGCTGGCCAGGGATTCGAGCAGTTCCACATCTTCGCTGGAGAGGAAGTCGCCGCCGATGGTGCGTCCCAGGCCGATGACGGCGATGGTGCGCGTGGTGTCGGGTCGATTTGGGCTGGCTTCGCCGGCTTGAATCTGGCCTTGGGCGACGCGGCAGGGCAGATAGTAGTTCAGGTCGAGCAGGGCGGCGGTGCGCTGCTGCTCCCTGGGCAGATGCAGGGCGGCTTGGGTGTTTTCGAGGAAGATATGGCTGTGGTCCTGGGCGTGGTCGAAGTCCAGGAAGCCCAAATCCAGCGCGCCCCAACCCGTCCTGTTCTGTGCGGCCAAGGCTTCGGCGGTCAGACCATGGGAGGCGGCCAGCCGCAGTGGGCTGGAATTCTCCGCGTCCTGGGCCAGGAAGACCGCTACGCGGGCCACCAGCAGGGTGTGCGGCAACTGCTCGACGATGGATTCCAACAGAGCCTGGAGATCGGTCTCCGAGCTGAGTCCGCTGCCAAACTCGATCAGCGCCTTGCGATAGTCGTAGCGCTGGCGGTCGAATACGCGGTCCACCCAGCTTTGAATCCGGCGCTTGAGGGGGTCGAAGATGGCGGCAACGACCAGGATGGAGAATACCAAACCCCACTCCCGCACGTTGTCCGGCAGACGAGTATGGACTACCAGCGTGATCAGGGCAATGATGCCGAAATAGCCGCCCAGAATCAGGCTCGTGGCCAGTGTGTAGGCCACGCCGCGCTTGAAGATCAGGTCCGTGTCCATCAGCCGGTAGCGAATGATCGCCCAACTGAAGGTGAGCGGCAGAACCACCATCGACAAGCCGGCCAGATCTTCAAAGAAGCTGGGAATGCGCAGATCGGAGAGGAAGAAGATCGCGTAAAGGGTGAACGGACCCACCGCCAGCCATGCGCCGCGATAGAGCCACTTCAACTGCTGGCGTAGCAAAGGGGTGCTTGCCCGGCGGTAACTGATCACGAAGAGGCAGGCGGCGAAGACGTAGAAGACCGCATCGTAGCCGGTGGCGAGCTTGTCAAGGCGGTGCTTGAGCAGACCCGTGGCCTGCCAGAAATTGAAAGCATAGAGCCACAAGCCCAGCAGCACGGCGCCGGGCGCGTAGACCAGCGGCAGCAGAATGCGGCGGCTGATTTTCTTCAGGCGCTCCTCGGGAAAGCTGAGAGCAAAGTGCAGAAACAGCGCCGGTTGCAGCGATTCCGCCAGAACATTGAACCAGAAGACCGCCTGGTCCAGCTTGTCCCAATGGCCCGTCGCATCCAAAGCACCGGTGTACTTGAGCGCATAGAGGGCGAAGGAGACCAGGCAGAAGAGGTAGAAGTGGGTGGCGCGCGGCGCTGTCCAGCGGCGGAACAGGACATAGATGCCGATGGCCAGATAGATCAGCCCGATGAGGCGCATCCCTTGCGCGAGGCTCCTGTCGGCCTGTTCGGGGATCACCTCGACCGGAGTGTCCAGGGGAATGCCGCCGCGGGTGATCTGGTACTTAATATTGCCGTAGCTTCCGGTGCGATAGAAGGCGCGCTCCAGATCATCCACGCGCACGACGGGGGAGTATTTGACCTCGACCGCCGGCAGGGCAAGCGGCTCTTCGCTGGTTTGCCGGACGGTTTCGTCCGGCAATTCTTTGACCGCTGTGAGTGGAACCTGCGGTTTGATGCTGCTTTGTATCCCAGCGACAGGCAGAACACTCACGCCGGTCAGCAGATCGTTGGCTTTGATGCCGGCGCGTTCGCCGGGAGTGTCGGGCAGGACCTTGTCGGCCACCAGGCCGCTGCCGTTGGCCGCCTCGCGCCACCAAACGCCGTCATCGGGCAGTTGGGAGTGCCGCTCCTGCCAGAAATTCAAGCCCGCAAGCGCCAGGAGGCCGAGCGTGACCAAGGCCAGCAGCGTCAACTGCAAACGGTTGATGAGACTTGTCTCCATGCGCGGGGAACACCTTACATTCTTCTGCTCTCTGCTCAATAGCACGTCGGTTGCCATGGGTGATGATTCTGTTGAAGACCTGGAACAAAAGGACAATTGGTTGAGAATACGCAAGATAGGGACGTTTTGTTCCGGGAAAGGTCAACCGGATTCAGCGATGGCGCTTAGAAATATACAATAAACAGCAGAGGGTCTACGGCGAAAGGGATTAGCATACTGAAATCTGTAGCAATGAAGTATCTCCTGCTTTTGAGCCGATTGACCCTCCTTTCCGCCCTCCTGCGGATGGTCTTACGGCGCCACGGCCTCGATAGGCGGCAAAATGCCGGAAGATGCGAACGCTTTACCCGCTGGGAAACTCTTTACAGTGTAGTAGTACCTAACGCGGTTTTCGTGGTGTATTCTGGTTGGGATTCCGGGTTTGATTCTATTTCGGAGGAGTGTTTTTATGCGTCGAGTCTTGTTCTTAAGTTTGACCGTGTTTACGTTTTGCGCGCTGCTTTCAACGGCGGCGCTGGCCAGCCACAATCCCGCTGATTATCCGTTGCGGGTAAACATCTTTCATCACAGTTCCTATTCGCACTATGCTGGCCCTTCCGGTATACGTTCTCTGAATGATGTGGACGGGGAGGGCCGGGCAAATCTCTTTGAGAATGGCGAGCCGCGGGGCTTCGACTTCCGGTATAACTGCAGTCACCGGATGATGAACTCGGCGGGGGATGAGACTTTTCGGGCACGGTGGAAGAAGCCGGGCACGGAGTTGGAAATGCTGCTCCCGGCGGGGGCCGGAACCTGCACTCTGAAGGTGGAGATGAAGGATGGCTTTGCCTTTCGCAGGCGCAAAGATGGCATGCTGATCGAAGTGCCAGCCGCAAAGTTCAAAGAATGGATGGTCAAGTACCAGTACGATCCAGAGCATGGAAAGGAAGTGCCGGTGGCTCCGGATCCCGAACCGCCGGGAGCTGGAACGAGCGCGCCCAAGTAAATCACAACGCAAACGATCGACCCGGCCTCTCCGGAAGATCAACCAATCCCGCCTTAGCCGCAGCAACAAAAGCACGGCGTGGGCGGGGTGGCCAGTTTCATATTATTTATATCGATGAGAAATGCCCCCGAGGCTGTAAACTTGCAGCCGGTGCGGGCGTCTACCTGAGTGATGGCAGCCGGCACAGCATTGGAAGCGATGACCATGGCTACGGCACAGGAGATTGCCGCCGAGGAGTTTTCGGCTGTCGTCACGAAGCACCGTCCACAGATCTTCCGGTTTCTGCTTTCGTCGACGCGCGACGTTGACCTGGCGGAGACGCTGACGCAGGAGTGTTTCCTGAAGGCGCACCGGCACTGGGGAAGCTTTCGCGGCGAGTCGAGCGCGATGACCTGGCTGATGCGCATCGCCATCAACTTGCAGAAGGACCACTGGCGAAACCGGCGATTGCAGTTCTGGCGGAAGACGCGGACCAACGCGGTGGAGCTGGACGAGGCCAGCGATTGGCTGCCCAGCGGGGAACGGTCCGTGGAACAGCAGTTGCTGGCGCGGGAGCGGGTTGCGCAGGTGGGCAAGTCAGTCGAGGGGTTGAGCGAGCGGCAGAGGACGGTGTTCCTGCTGCGCTACGTGGAAGAACTGGAGTTGAGCGAGATTGCGCGGGCTACCGGGCTGAATGAGGGCACGGTGAAGGCGCACCTTTCGCGGGCATTGGCAAGAGTGCGCGGGGAACTGGGGGGAAAACGATGAGCTTCAAGGACAAGACTGATGCGGTGAGCGTGGTGGGTGAGGAGTTGAGTCCGGAGCTGGATCTAGCGCTGCGGGAGTTCCGCCAGAGCGTTCATGCCTGGAGCGAGGCCGCTTATAGCCAGCCGCGAACGGCGGTCGCGACAGGTAGGCGAAAGCAGGTTTGGCGGCTGGCGGCCGGGTGGGCGCTGAGCGGCGTTTTGATTGCCGGCGTCGTCTCGACAGGAGTCTGGGAGCATCATCGGCAGGAGATGAGGATGGCCGCAGCCCGCGTTGCCGAGTACGAGCGGCTGGCCGCCGAGCAGCGGAATCAGCAGGCACGGCAAGAGGATGAGGATTTGCTGGCCAAGGTGGACAGCGATGTATCGCGAGGAGTTCCAAGCGCCATGGAGCCGCTGGCTCAGATGATGGCCGAGGACGAGGCTAAGTAAGAGAGCAATAGGGAAACAGAAGCACAATCACGGCGAAATTGAGGAAAAGGAGAAGACGATGAAGGCATTTGGGGCGGTGGGATTGGCGATTGCGGGAGTTTTACTGGCAGGAACGGCGCTGGCGCAGGGGCCGGGCGGCGGTATGGGGCCTGGGCCGGGAATGGGACCAAGAGCAGGATTCGGTGAGCATCGGCCTCCCATGGAGCGGGCCTTCGGAGCACCGGGCAATCATGGGCGCTGGTGGAACAACCCCAAGGTGGTGGAGCGGTTGAAGCTGACCGATGAGCAGCGGAAGACGTTTGACGGCATTCTACTGGATCACCGGGCAAAGCTGATCGACTTGCGCGCCAGCCTGGAGAAGGCCGAACTGACGCTGGAGCCGCTGATGAGCGACGATCCGCCGAATGAGGCGAAGATACTGGCGCAAATCGACAAGGTTGCGCAGGCGCGGGCTGAGCTTGAAAAGGCGAATGCCGGCTTTCTGCTGGCGATTCGCGCCAAGCTGACGCCGGAGCAGTGGAAGCAGGTGCAAGCCTTCCGCGCCAACCATGAGCGCGCGGCCATGGGCCGGGAAGAGCGCGGGCCGCGACATGGCGGCCAGAGACCGGGCGAATGGAAGCAGAGCGGTCAGCACCATCAGGCGCATCCTCCGGCGCCGCCGGCAGCCGAACCACAATCGCCCGCGTCGCCGGTCACGGCTCCGGGAGCAGGAGCTGAGCAGTAATAGGGCTTTAGTGAGCAAGTTTTAGCAGAGAGCAAATGCGGTTGCAGCAAAGACCGGTGGCGGCAGGAGGCGATCCTCTTGCCGCCGTTTTTTTACAGGGATCAGTGCACAGGGATCAGGGCCGTTTGCGCGTCTCTGGTCTCCAAATCGCGACCTGTGGTTCCCGGCGATTCTGAGAACTCAGAGGAGGGATTTCGAAGCTGGAGACCTCCGAAGCGCTGTCTGGGCTCGAAGACATTGAATCAGCAGGGCTGAAGAGGCCTTTCTACATTCAAGCCAATATGAGCAGGTTGGCAGCGTAGACCTCGCCGGCCAGGGCCTGGATTCGGCGGTCGAGGGTGACCAGGATGGCTCCTTTGCGAATCGCCAGGCCAAGCAGCAGGGCGTCGGTAACTTGGCGGTAGCCGTGCAGACGAGGAGCAATCGGCTGGATCAACTCCAGCCAACTCAAGGGAATCGGCAGATGCGCAACGTTGGGCAAGGCTGCAATCTCCTCGAGCATTCGCATTGCATCCGCGATTGACTTCTTCCCGACCAAAGGCGAGGCCGCGATACGCACAAAACCGGCCTCGGTCACAGGGCAAAGCAATAAGCGCGCGCCATGGCAGCCCAACAGCCACTCGGTAGCCCGTTCATGGGCTACGTGTGCCGGATCGCTCAACGCGACCCAGATATTTACATCGGGGAGATAGGCTTTCAGATGAAATCCTCCAGAGCCTCATTCACCATTTCCGTCGTGATGACGCGCCCGCTAGGCGGGAAGGTTGGAAAGCCTGCCGCAGATCGCCGAAAGTCCACCTTTTCAGCGGGTAAGCTTGCAGCTTTGCCTCCCTTGCGGATGAGGTCGGTGATGGCTTCGCCAAGGGTGATCCCGCGAGCGTAAGCGTAGAGCGCCGCGAACTGGCGGGCGTCGTCGGCGAGATTGACGTTGGTTCTCATATTGCTAGTATGCACCGATTCGATAGGACGTGCAAGATTCTCCGATACGTGCCAGATAAACTAGTTGCACGCATAACAGGGTAGGTCCGCCGGGTGCCCCAGGTCTCGTTTTTGAAACCTGGGAGACCGCAGAATCAGAAGTTGCGGAGGACGGAAAATCGCGGGATTGTGATTCGACGTCTCCGACATCTCAGATTCGAGATGTGGGTTACCTGCCCCATGCAGCCTTCTACCACTGTCCACTACTCAGGTACTCATGAATCGATGCGGCAGCTTTCCGCCCCGCGCCCATGGCGAGGATGACCGTCGCGCCGCCGGTGACAATGTCGCCGCCGGCAAAGACACCCGGCTTGGAGGTGCGCAGTGTCTTTTCATCCGCGACAATGTAATTCCACTTGTTGGTGGCGAGATCCGGCGTAGTGCTTTGTATCAGCGGATTGGCGGTGGTGCCGACGCCGATGATCGCTACATTCGCGGGCAGCACGAACTCTGAGCCCTTGATCTCGACCGGCCTGCGCCGTCCGCTTTCGTCCGGCTCGCTCAGTTCCATGCGGACACATCTCGCTCCTGTCAGCCAGCCCTTTTCGTCGCCCAGGAACTCGACCGGGTTGGTAAGCAGATGGAACTCGATGCCCTCTTCGCGGGCGTGCTTGACCTCTTCTTTGCGGGCCGGCATCTCCGCCTCGGAGCGGCGATAAACGAGAGTCGCCGTCCGCGCACCCAGCCGCCGGGCGGTACGCACCGCGTCCATCGCAGTGTTGCCGCCGCCTACTACGATCACGTCCTTGTCGCGGCAGTCGTAGACGGGCTCGTCGAAGTCAGAGTTATAGGCGCGCATCAGGTTGACACGCGTCAGGAATTCATTGGCCGAGTAGACGCCGTTGAAGTGCTCGCCGGGAACATTGAGGAAGACCGGCAACCCCGCACCGGTGGCGACGAAGACCGCGTCATAGTGTTCCTCGTTCATCAATTCGTCGAGGGTGACGCTTTTGCCGACGACCACATTGGTCTCGAATTCGACGCCCATGCGGCGCAGGTTGTCCACCTCGCCTCTCACAATAGATTTGGGCAGGCGAAACTCCGGAATTCCGTAAACGAGCACGCCGCCGAGCTCGTGCAGCGCTTCAAAGACGCGCACGCGATGGCCCTTCTGGATCAGGTCACCGGCAGCGCTTAGCCCAGCTGGGCCGCTGCCGACGATGGCGACGCTTTTCCCAGTGGCCGGCGCATTCGCGGGCAGTCCAAGCTGGCCGCTCTCGCGCTCGAAGTCGGCGACAAAGCGCTCCAGGTTGCCAATGGCCACCGGCGCGCCCTTCTTGCCCAGGATGCAGCCGCCCTCGCACTGATTCTCCTGCGGGCAGACGCGGCCGGTGATGGCCGGCAGCGCATTGTCCTCGCGCAGCTTGGCCGCCGCTCCCAGGTAGTCGCCGGCATGGATCAAAGCCACGATGGTCTTGATCTGCACGCCCACCGGGCAATCGACAATGCAGCCCGGCTTGGCGCATTCGATGCAGCGCGAGGCTTCGGTCACGGCATCCAGTACATTCAGTCCCAGATTCACTTCCGCAAAGTTTCGGCTGCGCACCAGCGGGTCCAGCTCCGGCATGTGCCGGCGCAGGATCTTCATGCGTTCCTTGAGCGGGAGAACATTCATTGCGGAGCGCGGAAGGGATTTTATCTCAGGCATAATGTCTCTCCCCCGCGACCAATTCTTCACGCAGTTCGGCTACTTGCTCTTCCATGTTCTCCTGGAATTGCTTCAGCGATGCGCACTCCTTCTCGCGGTACATGGTGTTGCGCTGCATCAGCACCTCAAAGTTGACCATGGAGGCGTCGAACTCCGGCCCGTCTACGCAGGCGAATTTGCTTGCCTTGCCCAGCAGCACGCGGCAGCCGCCGCACATTCCCGTGCCGTCCACCATGATCGAGTTCAGGCTGACCATGGTCTTGATGCCCAGCGGCGTGGTCATCCGCGCCACGGCCCTCATCATCGGCACCGGGCCGACGGCAAGCACAAAGTCGATCTTGCGCCCTGCCTCGATCAGTTCATCGAGCTTCCTGGTGACCAGCCCCTGTTCGCCGTAGCTGCCGTCATCAGTCATAATGTAGGTCTCGCTGCTGGCCGCGCGCACCTCGTCCTCAAAGACCACCATCTCAGTGTTGCGTGCGCCTTCAATGAAGACCACGTGATTGCCGGCCTGCTTGAGCGCGTAGGCTGTGGGCAGCGCCATAGCCGTGCCCACGCTGCCCGCCAAGACCACGACCGTGCCGTAGTTCTCGATCTCCGAGGGCTTGCCGAGCGGGCCGACGATGTCCAGAATGGAGTCGCCCGTTTCCAGGCAGTTTAGCAGCGAGGTGGTCTTGCCGATGGCCTGCACCACGATGGTTACAGTGCCGGCCTCGGGGTCCGACGATTTAATGGTGAGCGGAATTCGCTCGCCCTTCTCATGAAGGCGGAGGATGATGAACTGGCCTGGCTTATGCTTGCGCGCAATGCGCGGCGCCTCGATCACAAACTGCTTGATGTTGAGGCCGACGCCGCGCGCTTCAACGATTTTGTACATAATAGAAAGTCTACGACGTGGCCGGGACCATCGGCAATTCGCCCCTGCAAACGGTTGAAAAAACTTCCTCAAGGACGAATGCTCAGTAAAGATTCGACTTTATGCTACGCCGGGATGCTTAACCTTCATCTTCCGCATTCCGCGACGCCTCGGCTTCCATGGTGGTGAGGATGGCGCGCATCCGCTCGAACTCCGGATGGCCGTGGAGGGCTTTCAAGCGCGGATCGGCCAGTGTCTGGAAGAACCAGGGGCAGCGGGCTTCGTTGGCGACTTGAAGCTCCTCGATGGCGGCATCCATGTCGCCGAGCGCAACATAGACCGCCGGAGTGAATGAACGGAGGAGGAAGCGTTCGCGGCTGAGCCATTGCATCCGCTCGAGGATGGTGCGCGCTTCTTCACCGCGGCCCGCGCACGCCAGGGCGTAGGCATGAGCGGAGGTGGCCAGGTCGAAGAAGGGCACGCGCTGCGCAAGGTTCTGGGCAAGCTCGATGGAGCGCGCCACATCGCCATTGTAGGCGAGGATCAGCGCCCCGTAGAAGATGGTGAATTCATGTTCGGGAAAAAGGCTGAGTGCGATCTGGCTTTGCCCAAGGCTTTCGGCGGCTTGTCCATTCAGGTGGAGCGCCCAGGCCAGACGGCTGTGCAGCCAGGCCGAATAGGGGTCCAGTTGGATGGCGGCGCGCAACAACTCGATGGTTTCAGCGAAGCGGCCCCGGCTGAGCGCGAACATGGCGCGGATGCGGGTGGTCCAGGGACCGTGGGGCAGATGGGCGCTGAGGGAGAAGGCGGTGAGGGCCGCGGGCAGATTGCGGTCGAAGTGGAAGTTCACCCAGCCCAACGCGGGCAGGATGGCTTCCGCCTGGCGGGGCAAATCCGGGATGGTCTCGGCCGTACGGTGCACGTGCTCCGCGGCCACCGCTGGGGACATGAAGCCGAAGAAGGCCTGAGTCACGCAGAGATGCGCCAGATCAATCTTGGCGGAGATCAGCGAGGGATCCACTTCGATGGCCCGCAACAGGTGCTGCAGCCCGTCCTGCATGCGATGGCGATGAAGCGACTGCCACTCGTGGCGTCCGCGCAGAAACCTGTCATAGGCCTCCCGGCGCTGCGGGACGCCCTCGTGCTCGACCGGGGTCGCGGCTTCAGCGGAGATGGACAGCCCGCCCTTGCTCGACCTTGGCCGCAAGGGCCGTCCGCCGGGAATCCCCGCACTCCTCACTGGCGATAAAGCCCTGTCGCCGGAGACCCCGGCGCCCAGGCGCCAGGCCAGCCGTTGCACCAGCTCCGACTCAAATCCGGCGATCCGGTTCTGGTCCACCAGCATATCTTCCACCCAGATTTGCGTGCCATCCTCGACGCGGATCATCTCCGCGCGCAGCCGGTATTGCGAGGCAAGGGCGCAGAGGCTTCCGGTCAACACCAGGTCGGCTTTGAGCGTCTCGCCAATCTGCTGAGCTGTAAACCCGCGACCGACCAGCGTGAAGACGGAATCCCTAGCCAAGACGGAAAGGGCCGGAGAACGCGCATTCGAGAGCCGGACGATGGTCTCTTCGGCGATAGCCGGCCCGAGATATTTGGGAACTGCATGCAAGGTGGCGAAGGGCAGGATGGCCAGACGCGGAAGCGCCCCGGCCGGCGGGAGGCCCTGCCGCAGCACCTCGGCAGTGAAGCAGTAGCCGCGCTTGTAGACCGTCTGGATGCATTTTTCCGGCTCCAGCCGTGCGCGCAGCGAAGAGAGGCACTTGGGAACGCTGTCGGCCGTCACATGCACGTCGCCCCAGAGCGCATGTTTCAGTTGCAGGTGCGAAACAATCTGGCCGGCGTGGGCCAGAAGAAGCCGCAGCGCCGCCAGCTCCTTGGATGGCAGGTGAACCACGGCTTCACCGCGCCATAGCGTTCCATCCGCCTCCAGCCGGAAGCCGGCAAAGGAGCAGGAGGACACTCTGCCCCGGCGGCCTAGAGCTGTTCCCGCGGAACTGGTATCCCCGCGCCGGCGGCCAAGACTTGCCTCCGCGGAGCCAGTATCTCCGCGCCGGCGATTCAGACCGGTCGACGGGGACGATTCGTCCTGAGTGCTGCGTGAGCCTGAGCGGGGATCGATTGTTGCAACCAACGCGCTTCCTCGAATCCTGGGCAATAGATTTGCCGATCTCTTGCCGGTCCGGACAAGAGATAGGCATATGCCTACAGTGGTCGCGGGAATCTGCGTGGGGGACAACGCAAGGGGGGGAAAACAGCAATACTCCCGGCGAATTTCTGTGCTTCGATGAGCCCAGTATCTTCTTTAATCATTAGATTATCCGTTTTTCGACGGACTGCGGGAAGAAAGTACCAAGGTTCTTTTGTCTCTTGTCATGTGCAAAGTAACCAAAAGATATTACCAACGACGATAGAGTTCAGGAAAACTTCATGAAATAGTCAGTGAAAACAAGACCGGTGGCTGGCAAACTGATAGAAGGGAGTGATTCATGACCAAGACTGTTTCTTACGCCCAGTGGTCACTGGAACCTTACTGCATCGGGATGAAGCTGCGCTCGCTGCGCACCCAGAAGCGGCTCACGCTGGCGCGCCTGGCGGCGGAGACCAAGCTATCGACGGCGCTGCTCTCCAAGCTGGAGACGGACCGCATGATTCCCACGCTGCCCACGCTGGCCACCATCAGCCAGGTCTATGGCGTGGGCATGAGCTACTTTTTCTCCGAACCCGCCAAGCACACGCTCTCGATCACGCGCAAGGCCCACTTGCAGGGTAATAGCCGCGGACTCGAGTCGGTAAAGGCAACCCCGCTGAACGCGCTGGCGGCGGGAACGCGGCTGGTGGCGCAGATGATCGAGTTTCCCGCCGGCGGCGCCTCCAGCGCCACGGATGCCTGCTACCAGGCCAGCGGACTGGTGTACGTGCTGGAAGGCAAGTTGCAGTTGGATGCGGGCGGGTTGCACGAGACGCTCGAAGCCGGCGATTGCGCCTACATGGAAAGCGAGATGGCGCTGGCCTGGAGCGCGGCAAACAAGCACCGCTGCCGGATTCTGGCGGTGACGCCGGCCGGGCCGCGCGCGGAAGGCTGACCGGCCTAAGTTCTTATTGCGGCGGTCAGCGTTTGGTAGAGACAGGACCTGCCTGTAGGATGATTTGGAAATCAAGGAGCCGCGCGCCATGCGACCGAACCTCAACCTGATGAAAGCAACCCTGACCGGCGCGCTGGGCGGCCTGCTCTTCGGCTTCGATACCGTTGTGATTTCGGGGGCCATCGATGCGCTGGTCCGGCTCTACCATCTGAGCCCGCAGGGCAAGGGCTGGACGGTGGCCATCGCGCTGATCGGCACGATAGTCGGAGCGCTGGGCGCGGGCCATGTAGGGCAGAAGATCGGCGGGCGCGAGACGCTGCGCATCACCGCCGTGCTCTATGTGGTCTCGGCCATCGGCAGCGCGCTGGCCTGGAACTGGCCGGTGCTGATGCTCTTCCGCTTCGCCGGCGGGCTGGGCATCGGCGCATCGTCGGTGCTGGGGCCGGTGTACATTGCCGAGCTTGCCCCGGCCAGGTGGCGCGGCCGGCTGGTGGGCGCTTTTCAGTTCAACGTGGTCTTCGGCATTCTGGCGGCCTACACCTCCAACTACCTGATCCGCACCCTGCACCTTGGTGCGGCGGAGTGGCGCTGGCAGGTGGGCGTGGCTGCGCTGCCCGCCCTGGGCTTCCTGGCGCTCCTGTTCGGCATTCCCCGCAGCCCGCGCTGGTCGGCCTCAAAGGGGCGCAACGATGAAGCTCTGGCCGTGCTGAAACTGATGGGCGACCCGAACCCCGAGGCCGAGCTGGCCGACATTCAATCCGCGCTGGCCGAGGAGCACGCCACGGCCCACGAGCCGGTCTTTCAGTGGAAGTATCGCTATCCACTGTTTTTGGCGATTTCGATTGGCGCATTCAATCAATTGGCGGGGATCAACTCGATCCTCTACTACCTGAACAGCATCTTTGCCTCGGCGGGCTTCAGTCAGATCTCCGGCGACCAGCAAGCCATCGCCATCGGCTTCACCAATCTCGTCTTCACCATAGTCGGTATGAGCGTGATCGACAAGCTGGGGCGCAAGACGCTGCTGCTCGTCGGCGCGGCGGGCACGGCCAGTTGCCTGGCGGCGGTCTCATGGCTCTTTGCGACGAACTCCCATCCAGGCGCGCTGGTCTGGGTGCTGATTACCTACATCGCCTTCTTCGCGCTCTCGCAGGGCGCGGTGATCTGGGTCTACATCGGCGAAGTCTTTCCCAACGCCGTCCGCTCCAAGGGCCAGGGTGTGGGCAACGCCAGCCACTGGTTCATGAACACCGCCATCCAACTGGCGTTTCCCATGGTGGTGGCCGAGGTCGGCCGCAGCGCCCCGTTCACCTTCTTCGCCGTGATGACCGCGGTGCAGTTCGTGGTGGTGCTGTTTGTCTACCCGGAGACCAAGGGGCAGACGCTGGAAGCCTTGCAGCGCCGATTGGTGCGGGCGGAGTGAGGGCTGATCGGCCCGTTCGTTCGTGACCGATGTCACCGGAGCAGGCCGCAAAAGGCGCTATATATAATCTGAGGAAAGGGCCGGCGACTCCCGAAAGCTGGTCTTGCCGTGCCCGATTGAGGTCATTCATGGAGCAGAGTTGGTTTGCGCTTGAGGAGCAGCGCGGAGAAGCTGTGCAAGCCGCGGCGGTAAGTTCGCACGAGGCGGACTCGCCGCTGGAGGCCGCGCTCCTCTTCGAGGCCGAGGCCCTGCGCGAGGAGATCATCCTGGTGGGCCGCAAGCTGTGGGAGCGGCAGTACGTGGACGGCAACGGCGGCAATATCAGCGTGCGGCTGGGCGAGAAGTACCTGCTCTGCACGCCGACCATGATGAGCAAGCGGGATATGATGCCGGCCGACATCTGCCTCTCCGACCTGGACGGCAACATCCTGGCAGGCGACCGCCTGAGGACCAGCGAACTGCTGCTGCATCTGGCCATCTACAAGGCCAACTCCATCGCCCGCGCCGTCGTTCACTGCCATCCGCCGCACGCCACGGCCTTTGCCATGACCGGCACTTTGCCGCCCATCGGCCTGATCTCCGAGTACGAAACCTCGATCGGCCCGGCTGCCGTCGCGCCCTATGAGACGCCCGGCACCGAGGCCTTTGCCGAGACGGTGCTGCCCTTTGTCCAGGAGCACAACACCATCCTGCTCAGCAATCACGGCATCGTCTGCTGGTCCGACACGGTCACCCATGCAGAGTGGCTGGTGGAGACCTTCGAGACCTATTGCAAGACCTACCTCATTGCCCAGCAGATCGGCAGGCCGCTCAACTTCATCCCTGACGGCAAGATCGATGAGCTTCTGTTCACCAAGCGTCGGATGGGTTTGCCGGATGCGCGCATGGGGCGGGTTTCTTAACCGGCTGCTCCGGCGCAGGGAGAGAATACCGGTGAGCTGGAGTAACTGGTCGAGCAGGTGGTGATGCGGCTGGAAGATCGGGAGTAAGGGTGGTGTTTCAGTGAATTGAATGTAGGTGTCAAAGGCATTAATTCTAAAAACTGGAAAGGTTCCTCTTGCTACGTCGTATTACCTTGATGAAGTAGAAATGTGAATGGAGGAGAACACTCCTTGAAGTTCTGATATTCATGAACCAAGGTATGAAAATCCGGACCTGAGACACGGACTTACTCATGGAACCTGCGACACCTTCCGACCTAGGTAGTCATTAATACCCTGAGACCATGCGCTTCACAGACCCCCAATGCTGCGTCCCTCTCAGCTGCTTTAACGACCAAAGCTAAGGCTTGGTTGGCATGTCCGACTAGCAGCACATTGAATAGGTCTCGCTCCATCCTACGGTAGCTTGGTAGGAATGAAAAAAGCAAGCCGCACAGGAGGCACACCCCCAGGGAGACGGTAATGTTCACGACATGGAACTGGACTGCGCCCTTCAGCGTGGCAATGAGGATCAGCCCAATGAAGATACCTATGCTCCAGGCTAGGCTGCGAACAAGCGCGGCTTTAATTTGCTCGCTATAAGTAATTGGCGAGACGCGAACCTCCAAGATTTCCTTGAGGGGTAATCTGGCGGCTACAACCGTCACACTGCCAGCCAGGACATCCGTCGACGACTGAACAACAACCTCATCTTGGTCAAATGTAGCCCACGCAGGGCGGAAAATCCCTCGAAAGGTTCCGCCTGTCGTCACTACCCGCTCGAGTCCGGTAAGAGGCCTATCTGGAATCAGACAGGTGAAGAAGTTCCCGTACGCACGGGGAGTGGACATTCTTTCGCCCATATCTTGCTCCTGCGCGGCGGCGGTCATCGAGGCCGCGGGCCCTACATGGCCCAACATGTTCAGGGCGGCGGCTGCCCCCACACGCACGAGCTTTTCCTGGTCGTTTATGCATGCCGAAAGCGGCTCAACAGCGCGCGCATCGCCCAGATGGCCCAGCGCCCACGCGGCGGACATTCGCACCGACCATTCACTGTCCTTAAGCACGGCGACCAATGCGGGAACGGCCCTCACATCACCCAACCCACCCAGCGCCGAGGCGGCGGATGAACGCACACAGTCCTCCTGGTCCTTCAAGCGGGCTATCAACGGCCCAAGTGCCCTAGAATCGCCCAAATGCCCCAGCGCCTTGGCAGCGAAACTCCGCGTCGCCCAATCCTGATATTTTAGAAGGTTGAGCAATGGACCCACGGCCCTAGGATCTCCCAGTTTCCCCAACATCTCGGCAGCATGCTGCTGCGCGATCCCCCTTTGATTGTTAAGGCATGCTATCAATGGTTCTACGGCGGCCTTTCCGGATTTGGCCAGCACTTCGGCCGCACGATTTCTGACGCTATAGTCTTGGTCCTTCAGACAGGTGACCAATGGCTCTATCGCTCGTCGAATTCCTTCGGCGTCATTCTGGGCCATTGCCCTCTCTAAGTTGGAAATCTTCCGATCAAGGAACATAGGCAAGGTCTCGTGTCTCGCTACAGATAGCACTCATTGTACCAGCCCTGACGAATATCCGAAGCCAACGCTGTATTTGCCGTCGCCGTGTGCCCCAAATCCCGTCTTTGGGACCTAGGAAACCACGAACCCCGTGAGTGCGGCACGCGAGCCATTACCCTGACACAGAGACTACCTTGAGCGTAGTCGACAGGTGGTTTGCAGGTAATTTTCCTACCATCTGGACAATGAAAGAATGACCCATGGCCAGAGTTGCGGACTGCGTTCAAAGCGCACGCCCCAAAGCCAGCACGCCGTCCACCAGCGCATCGATCTCCGCGCGGCTGGTGCGATGGTTGACGATGGCCGCGCGAATGGCCGTCTGGCCTTTGATGCGCGTCGTCGATGGGGCCACAACTCCCGACTCCTGCAACGCCACAACAATCGCATCGTTCACGCGATTCGCATCTTCGGCGCGATAGCGGAAGCAGACGATATTCAGCTCGACCGGGGCCATCAATTCCAGCTCCGGCGTCGTGGCGATGCGCTCTTCCAGAGCACGGGCGAGCGCGCAGCAGCGGGAGATGGACGCTCCCAGGGCCTCGATGCCGTAGACCTTCAGCGTGAACCAGACCTTCAAGGCGCGAAAGCCGCGCGAGAGGTCCGGCCCGAAGTCGCAGGGCCAGGGCGAGCCGGCGGCCAGCCCTCTCACGGCGCGTTGCAGATAGGCCGCCGGAAGGGCGAAAGCGTTTTTGTGCGCTTCTCCATCCCGCACCAGAATGAAGCCGGCGTCGTAGGGCGCTTGTCCCCATTTGTGAAAGTCGAAGGCCAGCGAATCCGCGCGCTCGATGCCGTCGAGCTTGGGAGCAAGATCGGGGGCCAGCCTTGCCAGAGCGCCAAAGGCTCCGTCCACATGGAACCAGAGCTTCTCGCGTTGGCACAAATCGGCGAGTCCGGCCAGATCGTCTACTGCGCCGGTGTTCACGGTTCCCGCGGTTCCCACCACCAGAAACGGCGTGAAGCCGGCCTCGCGGTCGCGCTGGATTGCCTCGGCAAGCGCGGTCAGGTCGATGCAGAAGCGGCTATTGGTGGGGATCAGCCGCAGCGCGTCGCTGCCCAGGCCGGCAATGTCCATTGCCTTGGGCACGCAGCCATGAACCGCCTTCGAGGTGTACGCGGTCAGACGCCGTGGCTCCGCGGCCACTCCGCTGGCGCGCACATCGAAGCCCAGCGCGGCGTCGCGGGCGATTAGCACGGCAATCAGATTCGCCATCGACGTTCCGGTAACAAATAAGCCTGTTGCCCCTTGCGGGAAGCCGAAGATCTCCCTCACCCATGCGGTCACCTGCCGCTCGACCTCGATGGGAATATGATCGCGGCCTCCGAGGTTTGCGTTGAGGCCCGCGGCGAGCATCTCGGCCACCATGCCCACCGGCGTGCCGCCGCCGTTGACCCAGCCCATGAAGCCGGGGTGCACGTTGCCCTGCGCATAGGGCAGCACATCCTGCATGAACTCCGCATGGACCTGTGTGAGTTCTTCGCCTGTGCGCGGCGCTGGTGAGTGAAAACGCGCCCGCACAGCTTCCGGAATCGGCTGCCAGACGGGCCGCTCGCGGATCGACTCGATGTAGCCGAGCATATCGTCCAGCATGAGATGCGCCTGCGCGCGAAAAGCAGCCCAATCCGCTGGATCGAGGCTGACATTCGTTTGTGCGGCTGGGTCGTTTAGTGGGGGCGCCTCAGACATTCCTTCTCCCTGAAGAGTATTTTACGTGCTGACCGCTTGCAAAACGTCCCACTATGGACTCCATCGAGCAAAGTTGGTTTGTTCGTGGATCAGAAGTCATGCCCTTGCAGGTTATCCTGAAAGGAGTGCTTCGATCCCGTTTTGAGGTGTAGTCTACTTGTCCATTCCCAAGCGTCCTCTCGTTCTGACCATCCTCGATGGATGGGGCTATCGCGCCGAAACCGCCAACAACGCCATTGCGCTGGCCAAAAAGCCCAACTACGACAAGCTGCTGCGCGAGTACCCCAACACAATGATCCAGGCCTCGGACCACTTTGTGGGCCTGCCCGACGGGCAGATGGGCAACAGCGAAGTCGGCCACCTGAACCTCGGCGCGGGGCGCATCGTGCAGATGGACATCACGCGCATCGACGCGCAGATCGCCTCGGGCCAGTTCGCTGTCAATCCGCCCGTCGCGCTGGCCATGAAGCGGGCGCGCGAGGCCGGACGGCAGCTGCATCTCTTCGGCCTGGTCTCCGACGGCGGCGTTCACTCCCACCAGGAGCACCTCTACGCCCTGCTGCGCACCGCGCGCGAGTACGGCCTGGAGCGCGTCTTCGTTCACGCTTTCATGGACGGGCGCGACACTCCGCCCGACTCCGGCGCCGGCTACATCGCGCAGCTCGAACAGAAGATGCGCGAGTACGGCGTGGGCAAAGTCGCCACCATCAACGGCCGCTACTACGCGATGGACCGCGACAAGCGCTGGGAGCGCGAGCGCAAGGCCTTCGACGCCATGGTCAACGGCAAAGCCGAGGGCGGAGCGTATCCCAATGCCGTCGCCCGCATCAAGGAGAATTACAACAACGGCATTACCGATGAGTTTCTGATTCCCTTTGTCGTGGTCGATGCGGCGGGCAAGCCGATCGCGCAGATCCGCGACGAGGATGTCTGTATCAACTTCAACTTCCGCGCCGACCGCGCCCGCGAAATTACGCGAGTCTTGACCCGCGAAAGCGGCCTGAACAAGCAGGGCGGCCGCGATCTGGATGGCTGGGAGGCGCTCGACGCCACGATCCCCCGCTCCGAAATTCCCAAGAATCTCTACTACCTCTGCATGACGCAGTACGACAAGCTTTACGAGCTGCCGTACATCATGCCGCCGGAGTCGCTGGATAACATTCTGGCCAACGTGCTGGCCTTGCACCATCTGCGCAACCTGCGCGTCGCCGAAACGGAGAAGTTCGCCCATGTCACTTACTTCTTCAATGGCGGAGTCGAGACGCCCTTCGCCGGCGAGGAGCGCGTACTGATTCCCTCGCTGAAGGTGGCCACCTATGACCTGGCGCCGGAGATGAAGGCCGAGGCCATCGGCGACGCTATTGTGAAGGCCATCAATGACGGAACCTTCGACTTGATTGTCGCCAACTTCGCCAATGCAGACATGGTGGGCCATTCCGGCAAGCTGGAGCCGACCATCCGCGCCATCGAGGCCATCGACGCGCAGCTGGGCCGCATCTACAAGGCCATCCGCGAGAAAAATGGCAGTTGGCTGATCACCGCCGACCACGGCAACGCCGAACAGATGGTGGACCTGGTAACCGGCAACCCGCACACCGCGCACACCACCAACCCTGTGCCGCTGATCTACGTGGCCGAAGAGGCGAAGCACTTCCGTTTGCGTCCCGACGGCTCGCTGCGCGACATCTCGCCCACCCTGCTGAACATTCTCAACCTGG